>DASYSS010000073.1 GCA_036003045.1 Gemmatimonadaceae bacterium | reverse complement strand
TCGTGGCGTTGCCGGACGCGAGCACGAGCCGCGTCCCGTCGACGTAAGTGACTGCGATCGTTCCATCTTGCCCCACAATCGCGAACTGCCGCGGCCACACGCCCTGGTGCAGGACCGGGGTGCCGATGACGTCGGCGATCTCGTCCGCGGCGTTGAGCCGGACCGCCCGGAGCGCCTGCGAATCCGAGGCGTCGGCGTACGCGAGGTCATACGCCGAGCCGTCCCACGCGATCCGCGGTCCGTAGCCCTGCGACGCGACGAGCTGCTTCACGCTGCCGACCGTCGCCGCCCCTTTGCCGAGGTGGACGCCGCTAATCGTGCCCGCGACGTTCGTCCAGACGACGAAGTAGTCGTCGACGCCGTTCGACACCACGTCCGGCTCCCCTGCCGCATGCGCGAGCAACGTCTCCGTGCTCTTGATCGGAGTGCCCGTCTTGTCGACGACCACCGCATGCACTTCGCGGTCGTCGCTCGGACAGGCGAGCGTGCACGGCGTGCTCCACGGCTCGTCGCCCGTCGCTTCCCAGACGAGCAGGAACTCGTCGCCGATCGACGCCACTTTCACCGCTTCGACGTTGCGGCCGTAGGTCCCCGCCGTGAGCTCGGCGTTGTTGCTGTCGAGGACGTGGCCATTCATGTCGACGATCGCGCCGACCACGCGCGATGAAACCGCCCACGCGACCAGGTAGCGGTCGACCGAGGCGCCGACGCCGAGGCGCATTGTGTGGCGGGAGTCGACCATCGCGATGTACGTGGGCGAGCCGGTCATGTTCCCCGCGAGGTCGAAGCGCTGGCCGTACATCCAGTCGCCCTGCAGCCAGACGCCGAAGCTCTGCTCGCCGATCGAAGCCGCGCCGCCGTCGCGGAGGATCGTCGAGTCGAGCGCGACGGGGTGCGCCAGCGGCTGGCCGTTCACCATGAGCCCGCCCCGCGTCGTGTCGTCGTTGAAGACGAGAAATGGTGTCTTCGCCGTCAACGTGAGAAACGGCAACTGCTGCACCGCTGCCGGCGGGCCGGCGGTGACGTTGACAGGCGGCCCGAGCGGTGCGGCGGAGACGACGAACGGAGCGAGGGCAAGGGCGAAGGTTAGCAATCGGGTCCGCATAGACTTGAATCGTCCTCAGGCATGAACCGCGCCATCGCGCGTCGCCGCAAAAAGGTCGACCACGATCTCCGGGCGGCGATGGCCGAGCTGCGCGCCGGTGACCCGCCCTTCGTAGTGCATGCCGATCCGTTCGATGACGCGCTTCGACGCCTCGTTGGCGGGATCGATGATCGCCACGACGCGCGGCCGCGTGCTCAGAACGTGCTCCATCGCCGCCCGGCCGCCCTCGGTCGCGTAGCCCAGTCCCCATCGGTCGCGCGCCAGCCACCAGCCGATCTCGAAGTCGCCGGTCGTGCCGAGCGGCTGGATACCGAGAACGCCGACCACACGCTGCGTCGCTTTCTCGACGAGCGCGCCCATGCAGACGCCGAAGTCGGCGAGCTGCCGCGCCTGGCGCGACAGAAACTCCTCGATCTCCGCTTCCGTGTAAGGCAAGCCGCCGTGGACGTACCGCATCACCTCGGGATCCTGGGTGAATCCGACGAACGCCTCGCGGTCGCCAGGTTCCCACGGACGAATGAGCAAGCGTTCAGTTTCGAGATACATCGCCTCAATATATCCCCCCGTGTGGCGCGGGCTTTCCAGCCCGCGCTCGTGTGGGCGTCTTGCCTCCACCCGCCCGGGGCACGGGCTGGAAAGCCCG
>DASYSS010000072.1 GCA_036003045.1 Gemmatimonadaceae bacterium | reverse complement strand
GAAGTTGCCGCCGTGGTTCCAGTATTGATTCGCGGCGACGTAGTCGTATTGATCGCGGTTGGCTTTGGCGAGAAAACGGATGCGCTGCGGGTCGCTGTTCTGCGGCGTCGGCGCCGGCGGAACGATCCCGGCGTACATCGTGTCGAGTCCGATCTGCGTGACCTCGTCCAGGTTGACGAAGGGCGTCGGATCGGTGGGGCTCTGACCGTTGCAGGGGGGGACGGTCTGCAGGTAGTTGTAGACCGGTGCGGCGTCGAAGCCGTAGTCGGCCCCGTTCGCGGTGTAGCCCGGCGGCTGCTGCCCGTTGCCGGGGAAGATCTCGATTTTCGAGCGATAGGTCTCCCACACCAGCGGGCCGGTGTAGGTGGGATCGCCGAACGGACGGCTCGCGTCGGCGACGCCGCGCGTGTTGACCTGCCCGTTCTGCGGCACGGCGGGCCAGTTGAGCGCGAAGAACTCCTGCCACGCGAATGCCGCCGCGCCGGCGAGCGTCGCCCCCGGCGCTCCTCCCGGAATGTCGGGCGGCAGGGTTGGGGAAAGAGCCGTCGCGCGCACCGAACCCAGCGCGCGCGCCGGCGGCTTGACGGCGTTCGCCGTCTCCTTTTGTTGGCAGCCGGCAGCGAAGAAGACGAGAGCAATCGCAGTCGGACCTAACACGTTAGGACGCATTTCCATCGTCTCCTTGTTGGGGGAACCCGTCGACAGTATGGTCCAGTCCGCACGGGTTTCCTAGTGGAGAGATGGAAAGTCGACGGAGGACTCTAATGGAGCGTCGCCCCATCGACGACGCACGTCCCCCACGAGCCCGTTGACGGCTCGGTCGCGACTACGGCGATGCGCGCGTTCCGGCGATGGCGGATTCCGAGCGTGCAGGTGTATCCGGCCGGGGCGGCGAGATCGACGTGCTCCATCCGGCGCGTGGTCGTGAACGGCGGCTCGTTGGGAGTGATGACGGCGACCGTGAACGTGAGCGAGCCTTGCTCGTCCGGCGCGACGAGGTCGCCGAGCGGTTTCAGATCGACGTGCGCTTGTACCTCGCTCGTGCTGACTCCCTTGACGACCGGGCCGAGGGTGATCGAACAGGTGAGCGGGAGAGTGCCGGACGCTGTGGCGTCATCCGATGTCGCCGTCTCCGTTGCGAGGGACGACGCGAGAGACTCGGCGACGGCGCCGGCGGTGAGGTTGCCCGCCCATTTCGAAGCACGAATCGTGACGCCTGGGCGACGCGAAGTGACCTCGATCTGACGGAGTGTGTCGTCCGCCGGACGTTCAGTTTGATAAGTGATCACGATGCGATCGCTCAGCTCGCGAAGCTCCCGCGCGGCATTCTGCGCGTCCGTCGCAACGTCGCCCCCGGTTGCGTCGGCGAGCCGAACGAGAGGCGCAAGCGGGAATCGATTCACCGGCGGAACGTGAACGACGTGCACCGGCGCTGTCTCGTTTGACGGAGCAACTCTGCTCTGGAACTTCGACGGAGCCGGAGCGTGGGGTGGCTCCGCCATGGCGAGAGAGATCACGGTCCAATGCTCGCCCGCGAGCGCACGCGCGATCGCTTCGTGATGGGATGAGGCGCCGAGGGCGCGCAGCTCTTGACGACGCGCAACGCGCGTCTCATGGCGATCGAAACGGTAGAACGACG
>DASYSS010000071.1 GCA_036003045.1 Gemmatimonadaceae bacterium | reverse complement strand
GCGCGTGGATTCGTGCGTACTCGCGAACTTCCGCGATCATCTCAGCCGAGAGCGTGTCGGGGGACGAGACTGGAGACGTCATCCCCATGTGCGGTGCACCTCCTCGACGTGCTCTAGACCGTCGTAATAGTGGATGCTCCACTCGACGCCATCCGGGACTTCGACGACCGCTAACTTCGCCGCCCAACTGCTCGCCGCGGCGCCCAACTCCTCGACGACAGCCACGAGGCGCGGGCAGGCGCGGGATTCGTCGCGGCTGTGCTCATCGATGACGATCTTGCCATCCACGACGTTGATGCTCAATAGCCAACTATCGCGCTCTTGGTCCTCTGCAAAGCGCTGTTCCCAATCGGGCCGCGCGTCGTAGTACTCCTTCGGCTCCATCAGCTTGATATGGCCGCAACCGATCAACCGCCGCTCGGCCTCGTTGCTCAGGCCAAATCCGCCGAAACATTTGTTGATGACGACTTTCGTGCCCATTTCACTCAGGCTCAGTAGAGGGGAGGCCGACAGACTCGCCAGCGAGAACGTGCTTGACTCGTTGCCACTGTGATTCGACCTGGGCGGCGGCTTGAAACGCGATGCGGCGGAGCGTGGCGCTGTGAAACGGCGGCTCGTACTTGTCGTACGCCCGATGATGCGCGCGGCAGAGCGGCAAAATCGTGTAGAAGTCGGCCTTGCGACTCTTGCCACCGTTCACCGTGTGCGCGTTGTCGGATGGCATCTCCTCTGTCGCCGCGCGCCCGCACCACCAGCAGTCTTGCTCCTTGATCCAGCGCACCCGTGCCTTGCTGCCGTAAATGCGCGCGAAGTCCGAGGCGTTCCGCTTCTTCGCCGCAATTCGCGAGCGCTTCATCGGCTTCCGCGGCGACTTCTCACGCTTGGCCGGCTTTGGACATGCCGTGGCGAGCGTCATGCTGCCGCCTTCCGGGTTCCCGGATGCGTCACCTGAGGCATTAGTCGGCGCGCTTGGTCAGATGTTCAACGCGCCGCGACATCTCGTCGAGCGTCATCGGCTCGCCGCCGTTCACGCTGACGGTCGCGCTGCTGATGCCAGTGAGCTCGCCCTGCCCTCGAATCCGATCCGCCAAACTCGCGACCCGCGCCGTGATTTCGCTCGTGTCATCCACCGGCACGAGGAGGTCCGTCTGCTTCTCGGCGAGCTTCGTGAGCTGCGAGAGATACGCGGACGCCGCGTTCCCAATCACGGAGGCGAGTGGCGAGGCGATGTCGATGTCGCGTTCCTCGCCCAGCTCCAAGCCGTCGAGCGATTCGTTGAGCCACGCCTCGGCGCGTTCGACGCGGCCCTTTTCGGTATCGAGCCAGAGCGTCGGGGCGTAGACCTTGTCGCATGCGGCCTTCGCCGTGTCGAGCATCTTGTCGTAGATGCCCAAGGCTTTCGAGCCGAGGAGTCGATCGCTAGAGCGGAAGGGGACGAGCATCGATTAGCCCTCGCTTGAGAGTGAGAAGTCCTCGCCCTGTTTCTGCGGGACGAGGGATGCGAGGCGTTCGATGAGCGCGAGGGCGTCCGCGGCGCGGTAATCCTTCGCGCCGGCCGTCGTCGCGATTCTCGCGCGTTCGTCGTCGGTGACGTCGGCCTTGTCGAGCAGCTCGGCGATCTCCGCCTTCTGCTCGTTCGTGGCGACCTGCGTGTAGGGATCATCCGAGACGCCCGCGGCGATCGCCTTCCGCGGCGGGTTGCGCGTCGCCTCGACGTCGGCGATCCGCGTCTTCGCCTCGACGACGCGCTCGGAGAGTTGCTCGGCGGACGTCTCGATCGCTTCGATCTCCTTGGACGCTGCGGGTACGTGCGTCGCGATAAGACGCATGGCGCGCCGCGCCGCGCGGGACTCTGACGTCTCGACCGGCATCGCATCGCCGACGGGGTCGCTCTTCCGCGTCCCGCCACCGCACCACTTCACGCCGACGACTTCCTTCTCCATCGAGCGCAGCTTCACGCGGAACA
The DNA here is from genome assembly GCA_036003045.1 of Gemmatimonadaceae bacterium. NCBI lineage: Bacteria > Pseudomonadati > Gemmatimonadota > Gemmatimonadia > Gemmatimonadales > Gemmatimonadaceae > Gemmatimonadaceae bacterium. The sequence continues at coordinate 52,108 of DASYSS010000071.1, read as the reverse complement.
CGACGGCCGAGGTCGCGGCATCCGGGATCGCGTGCATGATCCGCTCACGAAGCCGGCGGCTGTACTCGCCCTCGCCTTCGGGGCCGAGCTTCTTGAGTCGCGGATCATCTTCGACGTGGTCCGCGACCGCGTACTCGACCACGCCTTCGGCGACGAGTTCCGAGAGCTTCCGGAGCCAGAACGCGGCGTTCAGGTAGATGTTGCCGCCGAGCACGTGAATCTCCGTCGTCACGTCCACGCGGAACTGACGGCCCCAATCGGCGACGGCGCGGCGGGTGTCGAGATCGAGCTTCGCCCCCCAGTTGATCTTCGCCAACTCGCCGGCCACCTGATTCGACAGGCGTCGGAGCTGGAGGCGCTCTTGTATAGCCGGCGGCAGGTTGCCGACTGACGCATCGCGCAGAGCGACGGCGGTCGGTTCCGGCTTCGTTGAAGTGCTCATGAGACTTTTCGCTCCACGGCGACAGGGATGGGGCCTTCGAAGTTCACCACTAAATCTTCGTGTTCGATCTCGGATTTCGTTTGCAGCTTGTTCTTGGTGCGCAGCAGGCGCTTGAACTTGTGATCTGCCGCCATTGGACCCGCGCCACACGAGCACGGCGGGTTCCGGTTCTCCCATTCCTTCGCCGGGAACCACGGCGCGGACATATCGCGCGGTGAGCCGGTACAGCCTTCGGCGTGGAGGTTCGCGTCGAACGCGACGACGAGAGTCCCGTCCTCGCATCGGACCACGCAGTCGAACATGCACTTCTCAAGGTCGTCGTAGCGCTCGACGATCTCGCAGCCGATCGGCGCGCGGGGGTGATTGACGCCCACGTAGGTCCAGTGCGAGCCAATCGGGCGATCGGCGGGAGTAACGGACATCTCACGCCCCGACTCCGATCGCCGTAGTGGTCTCGACGCGGTTATCGTGGTAAATGCGAATCAGCCCGGCGCGCTCCAACGGTCGAAGCGGCGCCACGTAGCGTCGGCTGCGCTCATATTCAATCGTCTGCTCGGCCTCGTCGAGCGCGGCCTTCGCGCAGCGCAGTTCCAACTCCATCTTCCACATGCGGTGCGCCATCTCGTCGTAGCCGTCGAGGAGATCCGGCAAGAGATTGTGCGCCGCGGCGATGAACCCCGCGTCCTTTCGGTCGCACGACTCGCAGACGAGATAGCCGCCGTAGTACCTGAGCGAATCGGGATCTGATCGCCCGTCCACGACTCGCAGCGGCGCCTCGCTGACAGCAGCAACGTGTCCGCCGTGCGCGTCCCATTGGCCAGGGACGGTGTCGGCGAGCATGGCGCGCAGAATCGCGACCGCAGTCCCCGGCGCGCTCATCGCCCCGCCTTCGCAAATGCCGCCCACGCGACAACGAGATCCAGCACGCACGACCGCATCAGACTTTTCTCAGCCCACCGCATCGGCCGCTGTAATTCCTTCACCGCGTGGAACTCGGCGATGATCTGCGCCTCGTCTTCGGGCAGGTCCGAGCCAATCCCGCCGAGTTCCTGCTGGACCCACCGGCGCATATCGGCGCGCTTCGCCTTCCAATACCGAGGCGCGAACCCGTAGCCAGCGTCTGACGGGAATTCGACGCGCGCCGGTGGCTCTCGATCTTCGGCGTCGAGAACGCCTATCGGGAGCGAGTGGTCGGGGCGGGCGCTCATGCGACCGCCTTTTGTCGTGGCGCAATCCCCCGCGCCCGTCGCTGCTCGGCCTTCTTCGCGAGAATCGCAATTCGATTGAGCCGATACCTTTCGGCGTTTTCTCGCTGCTGACACGACTTGCAGACTCGCTTACCAGCGGGACGCACAATTCCATCGCGCGTTCGGCGCGCCAGCGTGAAGGGCGTGCCGCATGAACAGACGGGCGTGCGTCGCGCTCGCTCGGCTAGCACATTGCGGTTCCGGCCCTTCGCCATCATGTCGGCGTTATTGTCAGCGAGCGTACCGAGAAACAGATGGTCCACGTTTACGCACGCGGGAACGTCGCACCGATGAAGGACGCAGAGTCCGTTGGGTATTTCGCCGTGCCGGATCAACCAAGCAACGCGGTGGGCGCGTTCTTGAATCCGCTTCGAAATCGCAAAACGTCCGTACCCGTTCACGTGAGCAGATGCAGTCCACAGCAGACAGCCGGAGTTAGGCTCGGGCACCGTCTTGGCGAAGAAGCGCCGAGCCAGAGACGGCGAAGCAATGCGCGCGAGAATGTCGTTCATCGCGCCATCGCCTCGGGCTCGCACTGCTGCCGAAAATTGAATAAGGCGACCACCGCCATTCCGATCAGGCTGTCGGCGAACGTGCCCAGATACTTTCCGTACGCCGCCGTGATCTTCCTCGAGACGAGCGCGTGCAGCTCGATCCCGTCGGCGATGTTCGCCTTCTCCTCGTCCGTGGCATCGATGCGCTGGACGGCGACGAGGATCTCGTCGGTCACGTAGTAGCCCATCCGCGACAGCGCGGCGAGCGTGAAGTCGGCGAGCGTCTCGTTGTCGCGAAAGACGGGCTTCGCGCGAAGGGTGGCGAGCTTTTCGTTACGCTCGTCTCTGAGCTGGTCGGCGAGACTGTGATCTTGGAGATCTTGCTGCCATGAGCGGAGCATGATTACCTTGCCTCTGTTGGTTGCGAGGCGTCGCGAGAAACCCTGCCCGGGTTCGCGGCGCTTCGTTGTTTCGGGGTACTGCGCCGGCTGACGAGCCCTAAGGCCCGTCTCTCCTCTTCGCTGGCCGGCCAGCGAACCTTCCTTTTGCATGCCCCGCGCGACGCCGACTCTTGGCGTAGAAGGCCCGCGGGATTCCCCGGTATCGATTGCGCTCGACAGCGCCCCGGTTCGCATCATCATGAGCATTTGCTAGAGCGCGAGCTGACGTCGGCGCTGCTCCGCGCACAGTGCGGCCGTCGCGTCGTATTCGGCCTTCCGCTCCTCGCGACGCTGGCGGAGCCACGCGATCGCGGCGAGGACAACGGTGGCGATCAGGATTTGTAGCATTTCGTTACGCCTCCGAAGAGGGGTGGAAAGAGTTGGCGCTGGCGAGTCGCGGCGCGGCTGCTAGCGTTGGCGGGCTTTCAGGCGGCTTCGCCTGCTTCGGCCGGCAGGTACTTCGCGATCAGCGCATCGATCGCGGCGTTGAGCTCTGCCGAGCCGTCACGCTCGCCCTTCAGGACTTCCAGGAGGTGGTGGACCGTGACCCGGTAGTGCTCGGTTCGCCACTGTTCTTGCGTCATCCCCGAGAGTGCTAAAGCCGCGTCAAATCGCTGCTTACGCGTCGGGGCGTTGTCAGGTAGACCCATGCGTCTCACCGTGATAAGTTTCACGGTGAGCAATGTGTGTTGGACATTGCGGTTTCCGCAAGGTCCAGAGCGCAGACCCCAGACATTGTTACAAAGTGTCCACAAAACCGGGCAGCGAACTAATTCGGCGAGCGGAGCGCGGGGGGCGGGTGAAGGACATCCGTGAGGCCGCTGGGCTGAGCCAGGCGGCCCTCGCCGCGGAGTTGACGACGATGGCCGAGACCTATGGTCTCGACGAGCTGTACGACGACAGCAAGGTCAGTCGGATCGAGGCTGGCCTGCGTGGGCTATCGCTTGAGGAGGGCGCCTTGGTCGTGCTGATCGACCCCGAGGGCCGCGGGGTCGTGTGGCTGGCCTTTGGCGGCCCCGTCGCCAAGGCGATGCGACGGGGGAAGGCTAGATGATGCGCAACGGAGGGATAGGGTCTGCTGCGTCCAGCGTTTCGAGAAGCCCGTCGGCCGCCTGCATGCGATTCGCGCCGTGCGGCACGACGAGAGGCGGGGCGACGAGCCGACTCCGACTATCCGTCGCGACGAGCACGAGTTCCCCGTCCGGTCCAAAGAAATCCGCCTGCCAAACGCCGCGAGCCGAGCTAGGCGTCGGCCGTTTTCCCGTCACCCGCATATCAGATGTCCTCCGTTGAGGCCGACGAAAATGGGGCCACCCTCAGCGTTCTGCAACGTCCTGTTACAGCAGCCCAATTATTAGACCGCTCTAATCTTCTCACCACGATGAGGATCTCAACCATGCGCGCCCGCCAAGCTGTCACGCTGTTCGGTCTCGGAATCGTACTCGGCTGCAAGGGCGCGGACGGCGCGACGGGGCCGCAAGGTCCGGCAGGTGCGCAAGGTCCGAACGGTCCCGCGGGCCCGCAGGGGCCGTCCGGTCCAGCAGGCTCAACGAATCGCGCCGACTTCACGGGCAACCTGTCCGGGACCGGCTCCGTCTCTGTTCCGTTGCCCGCGGCGTCGGTCGCTGGGAATAAGGTGCCCGTCGTCGCCTGTTACGTGAGCACGGATCGGATCACGTGGCTCGCGGTGGCGCAGACGCCATCGAATAGCCCCTTCGTGTTCTGCGGTCTCACGGGGATCGGCAGCGCGACGCCCGGCGTCACGCTCATCAACGGGATCGCGAACGAAGCCTACTACATCATCGCGGTCTGGTAGTGCGCCGCCTCTGGATCTCTCTCGCCATCGTCGCCGTGATAGCTCTCGCCGTGCTCGCCCGCGTCCGCAACCGTGGCGCGCCGTCCGCCGAGGGGCCGCCCGTGGACGGCTTTGTCGAGGGCGCGATCATGAACACGACCGCCGCGGCATTCGGCTGCGCGAGCCGTGACTCGCTCAGTTCGCACGGCGGGTGTCGGCCCGTGGCCCGCGGGACGCCGATGCTCATCGAGCGGATCGACTCGTCGGCGGTTCAGGTCCGGCGCGTCGGGGAGACGGTCGACCTCTGGATGGAGCGGGGCGCGTTCGCGGAGAAGTGAGTCGCCACGGCGCGGCCCCGAATCGAGTATAGTTGTCTCCATGCGCGACGACGACGCCCTTGAGAGATACGATGAAGCATTCCGCGCGCTGGCTGATGTGATGGAGCGAAACAACGAGGCGATGCGCCATCTTGCGAACGCAATGAGCGGATTGAACGATGCGCTCTGGGCGATGGTGATCGACGATACGTTCGGGTCGACCGCGCCGCCGATTCCGAACATACGAATCCTGTCGCCGCGTCGGGCTATCTCATGAGCGAGGAACGCGCCCCCGCAGAGAGTTACGAGCCCCCGATGTCTTGCTGCGACTGCGGCGAGCCATTGAAGGCGCCGAACGATTATCACGTGATCGCGATACCGGGCGCCATTTACGATGCGGCGAGCTGCCATGCGTGCGGCGCGACCTTCATTCTCCGCAAGCGCTCTCCCGAGCCCGCGGTTGTCCTAGAAGGCGTCTGGCGATTCTTTCACGGAATCCCAGACCTGAGCGCGTTATCTTCGATCGACGACCTGAAAAACATCTAGACCTGCGTCAGCTCCGCCTTGAGCGCCTTCTGGTATTTGAGCGTGATGTAGCGCCGCACGGCACCGCCGCGGACGATCATCAGGTACGGCGTCGGCGCGGGCGACACCTCGAAAATCGGCTGGAGCAGCGCTGGCGTCAGGTCGTCGGCATCGAACTCGACGCCCCACGTCCCGTCCGGATACCCGTTCGCGCCGCCGATGTAGACGGCGGGGCGCGTCAGGCCGGTGATCGCTGTCGCATTCGACAGGTTCGACGTCGACAGGAAACACGTCACAGCGCCCGTCGTCGCTGGCCCGAGCACGAAGGTCGCGGGATCCACCTCCTCGAGGACGAACGTGTAGACCAGATCGTTCGACGGTGACAGCACGTGGACCGATGGCGTCGGCGTTGTGGTCATGGGACGAGCTCCTCAATGAGTCGGGTGGCGTCGACGGACGGCGACAGCGCGGTCGCGACGGGATTCGGCGTGATGCAGGTGGCGAGCAATTCAGGCGAAAGGCGCGTGAACGGTACGGCGGGCGTGATGTTCGTCGCCGAGACGGTCGGCTCGACGCGCGTCGCCGTGACCGTCGCCAACAGTTGCGTGACGGCGCTGATCAGACAATAGGTGAGCGGCGAGGCCAGCGACTCGTGTGCCGCGGCCAGGATCGCCGCGACACCAATCAGCCATTCGTCGCCGCTCGACTGCGATGCCTGGAGCCCGACCAGCGATTCGGTGCCCGCGGCGGCGATGGCCGACAGCGTTCCCGCCGATTCGTCGCTGATGAGTTGCAGCGCGGCGAGCACCATCGCCCATTCATCGGCGGTGCCTTGTGAGCCCGAGACGCCGAGCAGATTCTCGTCGCTCGAAAGTCGCGAGGCCGTGACCCCAATCAGCGACTCATCCGCGCTCGCGAGCGTCGCCGCAACGGGACCGATCGACTCGTCCCCCGTCGCCATGGTCGCCGACGGCGTGCCTTTCGACTCGTCGCCGATCGCCAATGATCCCGCGACGCCGAGAAGATTCTCGTCGGCCGTTGCTTTCGACGCGGACACGCCGAGCGTGTTTTCGTCGCTCAAGCCAAGCGTCGTCGCGAGGCCGGTCAGCGACTCGTCCGACGACGCCAGCGACGGCGCGAGCCCCGTGAGCGATTCCGTAGCCGTCTGTTGGGTTTGCTGTACGGCGACAGTGCCAAGCGACTCGTCGCCGACGAGCAAGGACGACGTGATGCCGACGAGGTTCTCGTCCGCGCTGGCGAGCGACCCCGCGACGCCCAGCAGATCCTCGTCTGCCGTGGCGAGCGCCGCGGCGAGTCCGACAAGATTCTCGTCGGAGGACGGAAGTGTTGCTGAGACAGGAACAGACGACTCGTCGCCAGTCGCCAACGGCGATCCCAGGCCGATCAGGTTCTCGTCCGCGACGGCGTCCGAGCCGACGATGCCGACCAGGTTCTCGTCCGCCTCAGCCAGAGTCGCGCCCACGCCGATCAGCGACTCGTCCGCTGTCACCAAGCTCGCCACGATGGCGCCTAGCGACTCATCGCCTGTGGCGAGGGCCGTTGCGAGTCCGAGGATGTTCTCGTCGCCGGATGGAAGCGTGGCGGCAAGGCCGAGTACATTCTCGTCACTGCTCGCTAGTGTTGCCGCGACGCCGAGGAGGTTCTCGTCGCTCGTTGCGAGAATGGCCGCGACGGCGGTCGTCGATTCGTCGCCGACGGCGATCGAGGCGTCGGCTTCAGCGAGCGATTCCGTGCCCGTGCCTTGACTCGCGGACACCGAGATCGACACCGGGACTGCCGTCGGGTCGCGCAGGACAATCGTCTGATCAGTGAGCGCGACCGGGTACAGGACGATCAACGTCTCGGCCGCCGGTGCGGGCAGTCCTTCGTCCGCGATCGCCGCGCTGGCAATCGGAAGGAAGCCGAGCATCGGCCGGGCCTACAACTGCGCGAGGTAGCGAATCACCTGATTCATCTGCCGCGTCAGCGCTTGAACCTGCGCGACGGCCTGCGTCTGTGTCGGCGTGGCGATCGCCAGGAACGTCAGGTTGTCAGTCACCGCTTGCGCGGCAGCAGCAAAGAGGGCGGTCTGATTCGGATTCTGTTGCTGTTCCCACGCGAGGCTCGCGGCGTCGGACCAATCAAATGCTGTGAGCGCCGCCGCCGCGTTGGACCTCTGCGTGGTCGTGGCAGCCGCCTGAAAATCAATTCGGACGCTCGATGAGACACCGAACGTCCCAACGCTCACCCCGTCAATGGGAGCGAGAGCCGCAAGGGCGGCGACGAGGCGCTCGACGGTGAGTTGTTGAATCATTAGATGATGAGCATTGCGAGCAGGCCGGCCTGTTGTCCGTCGCCACCATTATCCCCTAGAAACGTGCAATTCACGTCAGCGCCCTTTTCGTTCCAGTTGAGGGTGTGATAGCCGAGACCTGGATACCCGATAAAGTTGCCATTTAACGGGACATAGAGGCCATTGCCGGGATCCGCGTTGGCGCCAGAAAACGCGAGCGCTTCGTAACCCCCTTGCACCGTGCCAGAGAGCGTGGTCGTGCTGTCAATGCCTACACCCATTTTGGCGGCATTTGCTGAGTTGTTTGCTATAAACGCGATCCCGAGCACCTCTACGTCGAGCATCACAGCCGCCTCGCCAACGACATACTCCACCCGGTTCCCTGCCGCACCATTCGCCTGGCGGACGGTATTGGTCGTATAGGACCAGTTATCCGTGGTATCGATCACCGAGAGCGCACGCTGGACGCGGTTGTACTGATTGAACAAGAACCGTTTCCCGCCGACCTGCGTCGTCACGCCACCAGCCGAATCTTCCGTCGTGGTCGTCGCCGTCGTGCGGAACGTGCCGAGATAGCGGCCCTGGTTCGCCGCCGGGCCGCCCGAGATGGCGACGTTGTTGACCAACACGCCGTTCAACCGCGTGAGCTCTGTCGTCCCTGCACCTGATCCGCGCGCCGTGTCCGAGGTCCACGCGGGCCCGATCACGCACCCGACCACGCCGCCAGAGTCGTACGCGAAGATATCGTAGTTCTTGGCGGACGTGAGCGTGCCGAGCGCGATCGTGATTTCTGAGAACTGGTAGAGCCGCCACGCGGCGCCGTTGAAGAGCCCAATCTGGTCGCCGATCATCGGCGTGAAAAAGACCGACGTCGCGCCGGTGACATCGGCGGTCGTGACGGGCGTACCGCTCGTCAGCGTGAGCCGCCCGTCACAAATCCGTGTCGCGTCCGGCACCTGCGTCGCAAGGACCGTGAGATAGACGTCCTTCGTGCCGGCCGAGAAGTTGACGGCCGCGTTGGCGTTCGACGACGCGATGACGGCCGTGCGGACGAGCGTGTTGCCCGCCTGCCACGTGCCGACGCCCGTCTCCCATTCGACGCCCCCCGCCGACGAGATCGTGTAGGCAACGGTGTCGTTATTCGCGCAGACCGACGAGAATGCGCGGAAGCCGACCGAGGCGCCGCTGAGGGCGAGGTTTCCCGGCCCCGTCGACGCGGTCGTTTCTTTGACCCGATCCGCGACAATAAATGTCACGATCCGTTGCGCATCGGCAGTCGCATGCCGGGTGGAACCAGCGCGATATGCCCAGCCGACGGGTCCTCGTGTTTCTTTACTTCATCGCGCGCGAGTTCAAGGATCCAGCAGCAGCGCATCTTATTACTATCGGATGCGTTGATGTTCATTTGGCCCGTCGTCTCGTCGAACTGGATCACGATATGGATCATTGATTCCTCATGTGCCGACCAGGGTGTTCACAGAGGTGCCGGCGAGGTCTGGGCTACCGGTCAAATAGGCGACGAGGTAGTGCTGAATAAACTGCGACGCGGCGAGCCGAAAATTGCCGTTGGCGTCCGTGACGGCTAATCCGGCGAACGAATTGTCGACGGTACGAAAGAGGGATACGATCGCGCCCGGGAGCGGCGTGCCGCTTCCATCGACTGCCTGCAGTGCGATCGAGTAGTAGTACTGGTACGCCCCCGTCGGCGTATCGTCGAAGTTGCGAACAACGGGTATCGATCGTGGCACGCGGGGAACGCCCCACATGCCGTTCGACTGAAATGATCCCGGCATGGCCTAGACGAAGTTGGTCGTGAGCCACGCGATCGCTGCCGGGACCGCAGCGGCAGGGATCTCCACCGCTCCCACGCCCGGCCCCGGCACGGCGCGCAGGTTTCCTTGTGGCGTGACTTCGAGGTGCCCGTTCGGTCCCGTAAGGGGCGCGGGAGCTGTAGCGGCAGCCGTCACCACATCGCCGGCCGCCGCGGCAACGGCGGCGGCGTAATCGCTTGCGAGAGACATAAAAGTTCGCTCAACGTGAAAAGGCATTCGAGGCGCATCGATGCACGAGCGGCGTCGCTCGGCAATCGGACTAATTGTAACCGTGAATGAAGGCGTATTGCGTCGTGAAGGAGCCGGCGACGCTCAACGTCTTGCTGATCGTAATGCCGGAATTGACCGTGACGTCCACGGTCGCCGACGTTCCGCCGAAGGCGAGATCGAAACTGGAGCCAGCCGTCGCGGCCGTGCCTGCCGCTTGGAAATACCCTGTCCCGATACACGTCGAGTTGACACCGCTGCCGATCGTCCGAAACACGAGCGTGAATTCCAGATACCACGGAACATTTGTCAGGTTGATCGGAACCGTCTGTGTGATCGAGGTCCCGAGCGTGGTGCCGCCCAACGCGCCGTACTGTGGAATCAGGATCAGCGTTCCCGACGCGCCGGTCGACAGAATACCCCCGGCCCGAACCGTGTAAATCTTCCCGGCCTTCGGATCGTTGGCATAGATGGGCGTGAACTGCGCGCCGATCCAGAGCGCTTCCGCCGAGGTCGAGACGAGGGCCGATCCAGCCGCGCCCGTGACGCCCGGGTTGGACGCGACCGGCGGATCGATGTACGGGCCTTCCGTGAAGAGTTGCCGTCCCATGTGAGTATCCGGTTGTCAGCGGTTAGGTGGTCGCGACGGCCGGATCAGCGGCGTCGGCTTCTGATAGACCAGGAAAGAGCGGTGCGCGGTAGCGTGCGTGCACGCCGCATCGCGGGCAGGTGTATTCGTGAATGGCGCCGTCGAATGGGCCGGCACAAATGACGTCGTTCGTGTTCGCGCCGCAGTTGTACGCGCCCGTGAGCGGATGCCGCCGACTGGCGTCATCCATATCGGCCGCTTCCGCGTTCCGTCCCTCGTCGAGCAGTTGCGCGATTGCGGCCGCGTGCTTCTCGCTCTTCGGGCCCCGACACGTTAGGTGTATCGAGCGCACGAACGCCTCGGCGTCCTTGCGCGTCGTGATCGTCGCGGGGTCGAGCGTGGTTGCTTCGTCCATTGGTTGAGTCTCCGGAGGGTGCGCGCGCTAAATCGAACTGCCGGCGAGTTTGGTGGTGTACGTCGACTTCGTGGCCGCGGCACCCGCGGCGAGCGTTTGCTGGATCCAGGTTCCGATGCGCGAGCCGGCCGGGATGTTGCCGCCACCGGGCACCGTGATCGCGACGGTGTCGTCGACAAAACTGAAGCCGGTCGACGTCAGTCGGTTCGCGACGGAGGTCGTCGCATCGATCGCCGCATCGGTCGAGATCATGATGTTCGCCGCGGCGTCTGTCGTTAGCGTGACGGTCGATTGCGTGAGCGTGAGCGATCCGTTCGTGTTCTTCCAGAACACTTTCTCGACGCGCGTCTTGGTCGAGACCGGGTCGCTCGAGGAGTTCTGGAACGAGATGTGGCGCGTCGTTTCGTTCGGGAGGATCGTCGCGCGCGTCGTGCCCGCCGCGGCCTCCTTCACGAGCACGGTGCGCGTACCGCTCGTCGCCGAGGCTACCGCGCTCTGCACGCGTTCCCACGTCTTCGCCCCAGAGACCGGCGTCGTGCCGTTCAGCGTGAGCACTTCCGTGTCGACCACGCCCGTCGCGAGGCGACCCGTAATCGTGACCGTGCGCGTGTCGGCGCCGTCGGAGACGACCTGCGCGATGTTGGGCGCCGCCCACTGGACGAGATCGGGGCGAGAGACGGCCGAGATCGCGCCGCCCGAGGTGGACACATCGTCCGTCGGCACGCTCGCCGCGTCGAAGCATTGGAGATCCGTGGTCAAGATCGACATGGGTCAGGTCTCAGGAAAGAGAAATCGCTGGCGTTGCGGCCGCCGTGCGGCGTCGCGCGAGCACGTCACCAACCGCAGCCGTGAGTTGTTCGATCGCCTGCTTTTCATCGAACCGCACGCCGCGGCCGTTGAGCATGAAGTACAGCTTTTTCACGGCGGTGCGGACGTGCCGCGCGCATCGAGCCTCGGCTGCGCGGTAGCACGATTCGCATAGACGGTTGCCGTAGTGGGTGCGGCTTGGATGGCAGGTCGGCCGCGTTTTGGGATCATCGTTCTGCTTTCGCTGGAACTGCGTTTTTCCCAGACGGAACCTCTGGTCTCGCGTCCAGCACGACTTGCAAAGGCCGCGAGCATGATGCCGCCGATCCCGATGCTTGCACTTCCAGGCACGCCGCGGCCGCCGAGCCGGTATCGGCTCGCCCACCCGAGCGCGACGCGGATGCCGAATCGGCGCACCGTGCCACGAGACGCGCCTCGACTCAAGGAGGGTGAACTCTGCCTCGGCCGCAGCCATCGAGTCGCGGTACGCCGTCACGGGGTCACGTGGGGCCAAGTGTTGGTCAAGCTCTTGACCTTCGTCGTCTCCGCGCAGTCGAATCGGTGAAACATCCCCGACGGATCGAGCGGGCCAGTCTCGCAATGATCGATCGGCGAGACACCCGTCGCAGGATTCACGGGCGCCACGCCGCTCCACACGCGGAGGAAGCCTAGCCACTGATCCGACGGTGCAGTGCAGCGCGAGACGTGAACGCTCGTGTCGGAGACAGTTCCCGCGCACCAGTGGCCAGTCGGCGAGAGAAAGAAGCCCAGACTGCCGCTGTCCGAAGGCGACGGCACCGGCAGTTCAGACGTGCACGAGCCGCCGACGGGCGCCAAGACGCTGACGGAGACCGTATCGGCCGACGCCACGATCGAATCCTGCGTAGCCGGTCGCAACTTCCACGGCCGCCAGAACATCTTGCTCGAGCCACAGCGCTTCGCGATGACACGACTCGGCGCGACACCGAGCACCGTGTCCGTCAGCACGGAATAGTGCATGACGAGCGTGTCGCCGACGCGAATAGCGATCGACTCCCGCGCCATTGTCTCGACTCGCGGCCCGGCAATCCCCAGCGCGCCCACCGTGAGCGCGCCAAGGAGGAAACTCGTTGCCCGGTTCACGACTACGGAACCGGCGTTTCCGGCACGGGCGCCGGGGCGGGATCGATCGTGCCGATCTGCGCCGTAGCGTCCTTCATCGTCGCCAGGATGGCGTCGAGTGCCGTCGTGTCCGTGCCGCCCGCCTTGAGCGCGTCGATCTGCGCCTGCAGGTCCGTGTTCGCCTGCGTCAGCGTCGCGACCTGCGCCTGCAGCGCCGTGTCGGCGGCGGCTTCCGCGTCCTCGTGCGCCTGAATGCGCGCGAGTCCATCCGTGACGGCCTGCTTGAGCGCGTCCGCTTGTGCCTGAAGTTCTGCGACTGATGCCATGATGGTCTCCAAAAGGAGGGTGTTTGCTTCTACCGCACGCGCGAGTCGCGTGAGGGCTTGCACTACATCACTCCCGTTGACCGACCCATCCTGGGCGAGCGGGGTGAGGAGTACGTCGAGCCAGATGTGCGCGTGCGCAGACGGGTGCGCGTGCGCCTGGCCTTGGTCCGATGCGTTGGGGCTTGGCATTACGGTTTTCTCCGAGAGTCGATGATCGCCTTCGCGATGAGCGTGGTGATCGTGACGGTGACGGCGGTCTCCGTTCGCGTCGGGCACTGAAACAGCCCGTGGCCGAAACGGCATTGACCCGCCGTTTTCACATCGTTCGCGAGCCGATCGTTGAGTTGCGAGGAGGCGACGAGGCGGATCGAATCGGTGCGCGCGCGCTGATCGGCGAACGCCGTCGCGATCTTCTGCTGTTGCAAGGCCGAGTCCAGACCTCGATTCGACGCGCGCAGCGAATCGTTTTCTTTCTGCGTGATCATCGCTACGCCATACCAGCGCGACGACGTGTCGCGCTGCGCCTCGGCGAGCTTCTGCAGTGCGAGGGCGATGACGTGCAACGAATCCGCCGCGTGTAGCGACGTCGTGGCCTGGCGGACGTGTGTGGACGACCGAAGCACGCTCGCGCCTTCGGCCTTCACGTTCTCTTTCCGCGTCGAGTCGTAGCCCTTCTGCGTGCCATGCTGCACGTCGAGCGCCTGCTGATCCTTCGCCGGAATCACGTTCGGCTGCGCCCGGCAGAACATGAACAGGAAGAGGATGACGAGGCCGAGGACGATCGCCGCAAGGATATACGACGCGCGGCGGTGCATCTTCGCCGCGGCGAGCACGGCCTCGAGATCCTGCTCGACGGAGCGAGGCGCGGTCATCGCATCACGCCATTTGTGATGAAGCCGTGCCAGCCGCAGCCGCCCGTCGACTTGCCGTTCTTCTCGGCGACGCAGTTGATTGACGGCGTGAGTGTCGGCCGCTCGACGTTGCCGTCCCAGCCCCAGACGTAGAGTTTGTCGTCGCTCGGCCGCGGAATCGGTTGCGGCGCGAGCGCAACCGAGCACCGATGACGGTTCGGGCACTCGAACGTCATGTGCGCCGTCACGCCCGGGTAGCCTTCCATGCCGTGCGGCACGATGTCGAACGTCCCCGGCGGCGCGTCGTCCGGCCATACATCGCGCCCGTCGCGAACCATGTCGCCATGCTCCGGCGCGCTCACGCGGCCCTCCAGTGCGAGCCGCCGAAGATCCGCACGGCGCGGAAGGCGAGCCACCGACGCCACCAGTAGATGTCTTCCTGCTTCATCAGGTCGTAGAAGATCCGATCGACGACGTTCCGGCCGACCGTGGTGAAGTCGTCGATCTTCCCGAGGCGCTGATAGAGGAGATCGTGTACGAATGGCGCGATGACCGAGACCTCGAACGGCGAGACGATCGGCCAGCAGATCCGCGGAATGCTCGCGCCGTCCGAAAGCGTCCCCTCGGGAATCGTGATGCGATACCCGGCGGCGATGACCGTGATCGGCGCGTCCATGCGCCACGTGTCGATCGTGGCGGGCGAGATCTGCGGCACGGGAAGCGTCACGTCAACCACCCGTCCGGCGCGTAGACGATCGGCAGGCCGCCGAGATTATCGGCGCGCACGGTGTCGACGTCGATCGAGTAGGGAAGTCCCGCCGGAACGTCCTTGTGCAGTGCGGCGTGCTGCTTCATCTGCAGCCCGCGGATCGCCGGCTCTTCGTCCGAATTCAGATTATAAGCCCCCCAGAAGTGCGCGAACTTGAGGCCGCGATAGAGTTGGTCGGGCGTGAGGCCGCAGTGCCAGCCCACGTAGATGCCGGGGACGTAGCCCTGACCCGCGACTGCTTCGAACCACGCGTTGCAATGCGCGAGCGTCGTCGCTGCGGGCGTGCCGCGCGCGACGCCCTCCAGGTCGCACCACACGACGACGCCCTGCGGAATGCCGAGGAGCCCCGTCGCAGCGGCGGCGTTCGCGCCGTACTCCGCGCCTTTGTCGACCGAGGGCACCCACGAGGTTTCTGACTCGACGTGCTGCACGACGCTGACGGCGAGCCCCGCGTCGTGAAGTCGCTGGATCTCGGCGACGCTCAGATCGTTCGCGCGCGCCAGGACGCGCCGCACGTAGCGCACCGCGAACCGATACCCGTGCTCGTAGAACGCGACCGCGCCCTCGGCATCGAGCGGCGTATTCGTGTCGAAGCCAAGCGTTCCGGCCGGGGCGACTTTCGTCGACGGCATCTCAGCCCTCCCGCGAGGGAACCGGCGTCTCGGCGTCCGGGACGGGTGCCGGAGCGGCGGGCTGGTTTACATTGACTTGCGTGGCGGCGGGCGCGGCGTTGATGGAATCGACCTTCGTGACGATCGTGGCAACCGCATCGCGAATGCTCGATCCGATGCCCGCCACAGCTCCCGCAGCGCCGGCACCAAAGTAGGAGGCGATACGCGGGCCGAACACCGCCAGGGAGATGGCGCCCTCTGCTGCCCACCAGGCACCCCAAGCAGCATTCGAGATCGAGACGTCGCCAGGTTTCAGCAATAGCTCGTGGCGGATCATGACCCAGCCGACGTACGTCCAGATCGCGAACATCCACCGCGACATGCTCGGCTTGCCGTTCTCGTCTACTAGCATGCCTAGCAAATAATAGAAAATGCTCTTGCCACTTTTCGGCAGCACGTGCCAGTCGGCGGCCCTGCGGCCGCTCTTCACCTCGACCGCGACGACTGCCGGCCCGGTCATCGCGGATTCCCCGCCTGCAGCACCCTGCCACCTTCGGGGCGCTGGTGCGCCTTCTCGATTGAGTCGATCACCTGCGCGGTTCGCGCACGCTCACGCTGTGCGAACACATGGCGCAACGAGTCGTCGTGCACATAGAGCGCGAACACGGGCGCGGCAACGTACCGCCCGTCGAGGTACGATCGCGCGTAGCCGGTCACGGTCGCGATCGACGCGAAGGCGCCGCCCACCGCGCCGATCGTCACGAGCAGCGTGCGGACGGTCATCAGGTGACTCGCGTCGACATGCCGCGGTCGAACAGCGGCCAGAACACGGCGATGATGCAGACGACCACGACGACGGCGATCACGATGTAGAGCAACCGCTTGTACTGCGCATCCATGTTCGGCCAGACAGCGGAAACGACCGCGCCGAGCACGATGGCGATGAGGGCGAAAATCAGTGGGTAGAGATTCATCGAACGTCTCCGGTTGAAGTCATTCGTCGCTGATGCACACCCACGAGAACGCCAACAGCCCCGCGAGCAGCACGCCCTGGTACGGCCAGTACGTCGGCGCTGCGCCGTGGGCGAGCGGATGGGCGTGAACCCACATCGCGTGCGGGATCCACGCGACGAGGCCGAGGCCGAAGTAGATGAGCAGTGAGCCGCGCACCAGCCACGAGGCATCCCGACGGTCGACCACAATGGCGACGACAGCGAGCGACGCGGCCGAGTGGAGCACCACGTCCGGCGCGTGCAATCCTCGCCAGACGATTGCGGCCAGTCCGATCGCGCTCAGGTCGAGCACCAGCAAGAGCACCATGCGGCGCGGCCAGAACGCCGTGGCGATGAGCGCAACCTGCGTGACCGGGTATACGAGCGTCGGTGCCCAGCGGTCGTTCGGCGGAAACGCGAGCGCGGTCACGTTCGCCAGCCACGAGACGGCGAAGCCGGCGGCGATCCACCAAAGGCGCGCATCCCGGCGCCGCCCGGCGAGCCGAAGCCCGCCGAGCGTGACCGCTGGCAACAGCGCCATGACGATGGCGACTGTCTCGGCGTCCATCTAGCACCGCGGGCTGCCAGGACACTGCGTCGCTTCGTTGAGGTCCGTGGGGTGCGCGCCTTCGGCATTCGAGACGCGCGCGAAAAAGTCCTTGCCTTTCTGCAGGATCGTGATCGCGGCGTCGTCGCCGCTGTACTCCGGATTCGCGAGTAGCGCACGAAGGTCGGCGATCGTCGTCCCGCCGGCGCTGTCCGGACCGAAGACGCAGAGGGGTTTCAGCTTCTGGGCCATGGGAATTCTCCGTTTAGTGCTGGTGATTGGTGGCCGTCGGATGCCGTAACCTGAGTTCCCTTGCGACGCCCATCAACTCCTCGAGCACGGAGTGACTTGCCTCCACGACTCGCCGGTTGTCGTCTTGCATGATCCTGATCTCTTCGCGCACCAACTCGTCGGATTTCATCTTGACTTCGTTCGACAAGCGCACAGAGAGGGCCGTCTCTTCGTTGGACAAACGCACGGCAACGGCCGCCTCTTCGATCCGCCTCGTACGGTCCTCGGACACCCGCTCGAGGGCGGCGAGGTGGCCGATGTGCGGACGCAACGCGCGGCGCAGACTGACGGCGAGGTACGTGGCGAGCCACGACATGAGGGCCACTGTCAGCCAGAGCCAGTCCCGCACGTCGTGGTAGTTCATCCATGCCTCACGCCTCTCCTCGGTTCATCGGTCGCCGTCGCGTCGTCGCGGGTGGTTCGTTGCTGTGTATCGCCGCTCTTCCGTCGCTCCATCGATCTTCGCGAGCGCCAGGGCGAGGCGATCGATGCTTGCATCGAATCGTTCGACGACGGTCTCGAACCGTGAAGCCAGTTCGCCGATCCGGAGATCCGTGCGCGTCTGCGTGCGCGCGAAATCCTCGAAGCGGTTCTGCAGCGTCCGCACCGCGCTGGCCGTGGTCGCTAGTTCGACGTTCACGCTTCCCATCGTCTCGCCGAAATACTTCTGGAAGTAGAGTTGGCCGTCCTCGTGCCGCAGGAAGTAGAAGAGGAGTCGCGTGATCGCCGGTCGGACGATGTTCCAGCCGAGCGCGATGGCGGCGAGAAACGCGGCTGGCACGATGAGCTTGACCCACTGGACCCATGCGCCATCCGGGGGGACCGTCTGATCCTCGAGGCGCATAGCGCTCCACGCGGTGAGAGTGAGCACGTCATTTCTTCGCGACGACCGCAGCGACGAGCGATCCGACGGCGACCAGCGCCATCACGCCGCTGAATACCCACGCCCAGACTTCGCGACCGCCCTTCTGCTCGGCGTTGCGCGCGGACGTCGCCTTGGTGATCGACTCGAGCCGCGCTTCGATCGCCCCCATGCGCAGTTCGGCTTCGGCACGAGGCATGAGCGTTCGCTGTTGATCGGCGAGCGTCTGACGAAATTCGTTGACGCCCTCGAAGCGCTTCTCGCTGGCCATCTCGGCCTTGAGCACTGCTTCCTTCGCTGCGTTCAGCGCGGCGTCGACGGCCGTCTGCGAGTCCTTGAACCGCTGCTCGTAGCGTCGATCGTTCGCCCCGAGCACGACATCGAAGTGCTCGCGGAGCGTCTCGATCGTCCATCCGCCGTTCGCAGCCATTCACGAGGACCCCCGCAAACGAAAAAGGCGGCCCGCGATGCCCCGATGTGCTGGGAGCCCTCACGTGCCGCCGGAGACGCACTTGGTCGTGCGCGATGTGTGACCCGTTCTACATAGCTACAGCATACTCTAAAACACCCGCTTTAACCAGCCTTAGCCGGCCTGGTAGATGGGCGGGTCCTCCTCGACCTCTTCCGCCTTGAACTGGACCGCGTTCTCCGCCCGACGGCTGACATGCGCGATCCACCGCTCAGCGGCCGCCCGGTCGACGAAATTGATCCGCGTCGCCTGCTGCCAGCCCGAGGGCGGGTCGAGCGCCGTCGAGCGTCGGAGCACGATGTAGACGGACCGCCGTTCTGTGGCAATCACGTGGGCACCTCGACGATCTTGAACACGGCGTCCGGATTGGGACGATCGGCGACCCACGCGGCCGCGTCGGTCCGGACGTCGTTCGTTTCGCCGTTCGTGTCGAATCGACGACCCGTCGCGATGCGCGTCTCGCCGAGGGAACCGTCGGGAAGGCGCGTTTGCCGAAACACGAAAAACGTCATCAATGCGTCCACGCGTAGAGGAGGGAAATGACGACCTGGCGGATCCAGTGGTCGTTGTTGTGGGCCGAGAGGAGATAGCCCACCTCGGCGTTGCCGCCGCCGAAGTCCGCCGGGGCGAGCGCCGAACCGGTCGACGGGTTGAGCGTCGCGACGAGCGGACGACCCAGGCTGCTGCTCAGGTTGAGCTTTCCGCCATCGCCGTCCGGCCAGTCGTGCGTGATGTTGAATTCGCGGCCGCGCAACTCCGCGCCGCCGATGATCATGGCCATTCGGCCTTGGTTCGTCCCTGAGCCGCTCGGCGCGCGAGAGACATAGACGATTGGCATCGCCCCGAGGACGGTCACGCAATCGCCCGGCGCGCCCTGCACCTTGTATGTGTCCTCCTGCGCGGCCGCGGTGAGCACGTTGTAGTCGCCGTCCGGGATGGCCCCAGAGCCGAGATCATCGGTGACTTTCGTGTACGGTCCGCCCGAGCTGTTATGGGCGCCGACCGCGTTGGCGAGCAAGGTGGCCGCGCGACAGCCGCCGAGCCCTGTTCCGCCGCCGGTCGTGCCGCACGAGGCCACGAAGGCATCGCTGACCGTGAGGCCGTCCCCGTTCGCCGTCCCGAGCGCGAAGCCAAACGCGACGCCGCCGATGTTCTTCCCACTCGTGTGTCGCGTGTCGATGCCGCTCGCGCTGCCGATCAGCGTGCGCGTGCCGGTGCTCCCGTCGATGCGCCAGACGTTCACATAGCCAAAGACGGTGTCGAGCCCGAGCTCGACTTCGACCTGATTCAGCCCGTTGGAGCTGAGCGCCGTCGCCGTCGCCGCGACCAGGTTGAACGGATTGCCGGCGCCGTGGATGTTGTCGACGCGAACCTTGCGCGCGGTCGTGAGGAACACGGCCACGGCCTCGACGCCGCTGGTGTCGTAGAACGAGAAGAGCTTGAGGTCGGCGGACAGCGTGTTGCTGTGGAAATTGACCCAGATGCCCGCGGTCTTCTGCTGGGATCGTTCGATGAATGCGGGCGCGCTGAATGACCCGTTCGCGAACGAGGGCGGGAAGTCTGTGAGCCAATACCCGCCGACCGGGCCGAGAATGACGCCGAAATTGCCGCCCGGCCAGACGCCGCTCCCGGCATAGGAGTGGTTGTAGGTCATCGCACGGCCGCCGTCCGCGCCGGCGGTCGCATTCGTGAACGGGTCGCCCTGAATCCGGTTCGTTCCGGCCGAGTCGTTCTTGTAATTCGCGTGAACGCCCTGGCCGGTCGTGTTGGTGGCGCCGAGGTCCATCCATTCGAGCGGCGTGACGGGCTGGTCGCGCGAGCCGACGCTGCCGTTCACCTGGCCATCGGTGCCGTTCGCGGGGCGGTAGACGATGGTGAGCCCGGCTTGCGTCATCACGAGGCGATCACTGCCCTTCGATTGGAAAATGGGCTCCGCCGCTTGTGCGGCGCTCACCGCCCACGCGGCGCTCGTCGCCGGGTCCACAGTGAAATAGACGGCTTTATCGAGGCCGTCCGACGGCTTACCGAGCGAGCCGCCCCAGTCGCTGAACACGACGCGCAAGTCGGTGCCGTTGTCTGCGTCGGTCGATCCGGATCGAACGCCCGGACGAATCAGCGCCCCCGTTCCGGCGCTATTGGCGTATGTGCCGAACGGCGAGACGGCGAGAACGGAGCCGACGTTCGCGGCGTTGAAGGTCGCGATGCCGTAGCTGTTGCGCTGCGTCGACGACTCGAATTCGCCAGCGGAGAGATAGCCCGGCGCCTCTTTGCAATTCAACAACTGCCACGGGATCGGCGCGTCGGCGTAATGCCCCGCACTCGCCACGAACGCGCTGAGCGCCATGACGTCGCCAACGAACGCCGTGTGGCCGAGGCCCGTCGCGTCGAAGAAGGCGAAGCCGCCCATCGGAATGTCGTCGATGCCGCCGACCTGGAACGCCGTCGTCGTAAAGGCATCGGAGCCCCACGAACAGATTTCGATGTCCTCGGCGACGCTCGCGAAGCTGCTCAGCGTGTCGATGCCGGTGACGTCGAAGAAGTCGGTCTTTGTCGTCGGGCTGCCGGCGCTGATGTCGTAGCCGCGGCACGTCACATACCCAGCCGAGGCGTGAATCAGGAAGCCGAACTCGAGGAGGTACCGTCCCGACGCCGGGACGGTCACTGTGGACGTCTGCAGCAGGGCATCGGAGCCGTTGTCGGTCCGATATACGAGGACGTGGCGCGAGCTGTCGAGACCGAACGCGAGATGGCACGAGCCAGATGCGCCGTTGTTCATCGCCTGGTACAGCAACTGCCCGTCGGCGACAATCGTCTTCCCCGTGAGGTCGATCCAGCAGAGAACGCGGCCTTCCTTCGTTCCACTGCCAGAACTCATATAGGTCGCTTGGCTGGTAAAATTGCGGGTCAGCCAATGCGGCCCGTTGTTCCGGCCGCCCGTCATGCTGTGCACCATCCCTTCGTTTTCGTAGATGTACAGCGTGTCAGTGTGCCGCGGACCGCCGCCGCCGTCTTCCACGAAGAGCGGTGCCATATCCGTCCGACCCGGCACGCCCGGCGGCGCGGCCAGATTGAGATGCGCGAAGCCAGCCGGCGTCGTCTGGCCGAACGTGTCCTTCCCGACGACCGTGATGTAAATCGTCTGCCCGGAAGTGATCGCGGACGTCGTCGCCGTGAAGTCGGCCGGCGCGTCGATCTCCGTCCCTGCCAGTGCATCGGCCGCGGTAGGCTGCGCCGATGTCGACCACGCGTACCACGTCTTGTTCACGCCGAGCGGCACCGTCCACACGGCAGTCGGCACGTTCGAGCCGTCGAGCGTCAGCGTCACCACCGGCGCGGCGAGCGTTCCGCCAGAGCTGGGCGGGCTGGTCCCACCCGTCGAGGCTACCGCCGTCGTCGTCCCCGCGAGCGGACTGCCGCTCTTCGGCGCGCCGGGCTGGAACAGGAGATCCGTGAGGCGCTTGTTCTTGTTCGAGAACGTGAGCTTCGTATCGCCCTCGACGCACTGGTTCTCGACGATCTCAACGAGCCGCTCGTTGTCGTTGGCCCCGACTTCCGCGTCGAAGATCACGCCACTGCCGCCGAGCGTTGGCGAGGCGGAAGGGTCGACGTCGAGATTCAGCCGCGCCAAGTCCAGCAGGGCGACTTCGTAGCTCGCTTGCGCCGGGTTCACGAGGGCGAGGCCCGCATTCGTGGCCTGCCATGCCTGATTGGCTTCGCCGAATTCGCTCTGCGTGTCGGGCGGGACGCCGCCCGGCGTGATCATGATCGAGTCGATGTATCCCTCGATCGGCGTCAGCGCGAACCCCGTGATCGCCGACCACGCGAAATTGAGCATAACGACGAGGCCCTGCGCGGAGCCTGAGAGATCGCTAATGTCGCTGGCCTGGACGGCCGCGAAGATGCTTGGCGCGAGGAGCGACGGCGTCGTGATGTCTTGATCTTCGAGAATGATGTCGACGAACTGGCCCTCCGGTCCGAGCGTGCCGCCGAGCGACGGCCGGCCGTTGCCGGGCTGTGCATATGCCACTCGCTTGTCGTCGAACCATTGGACGATCGAGCCATCCGCCTTCATGATGCCCAGATTCATCCGCATCAGGGCGCCGGAGTTGAGCGTCGGGTCCCAGCCGTTGGTCAGGATCAGCCGAAGGCGCACCGAGACCGGCATCCCATCGAACCAGGGCGTGACCTTCGCCGGCGGCGAGACGAGCGTCCCATTGATCGCGCGAAAATGGAGATTCTGTTTCGCGACGTTCGTGAACAGCGGATCGGTGTTCTGACTGATGTCGATGTAGCCGCCGCCCGCGATCGGCGTGGGCGTTGAGGTTGCCCCGGTCGCCCCGAGACTGCTGAATTGGCGAAACGTGTAGCCATCGGGCAACGCCGTCGGCGTCGCCCACGAGCGCATCGTGCCGTTGACGGCGAGGTTCGGCACGGCCTGGAGGGTGGACTTGTCGATCTGACCCGCGACGATGCCAATGCCCGGCGGCGTGGTGGACGTGAAGAGCGGCCAGTCGAGGAACGTCGGCACGCCCGCCGGCGAGCCGTTCGTCGTGCGGAACTGGAGCAGCATTCCGTTCGAGATGCCGGTGCCGCTCGTGAGCGTGACCGTCTGATTCGCGGCGCTCGAGTCGGTGATGGCCACGAACGAGCCGGTCGCCTCGACGTAGACGTACAGGCCGTTGAGCTGATCGTCGAAGCCCATGGGCCCCGCGCCTTCCGCCGGATCGGCGAGCGTGATCACATTCGACGCGACGTTCGTCACGGCCCAGCGCGCATTCCCGATCGCCGTGGTGGTGCCGTCGCTCAGCGTCGCGAGCTTCGGCGAGAGCCGCGAATACTGCTGCGAGCCGTCGACCGTGCGCTTGAGACTTTGGAGGTTCTTCCCGACGCGCACGAAGAACTTGGGCGCCGTCGACCCGATCGTGGTGAAGATGTTGATCGCGCCGCTCGGATCGAGCTGGAATTCTGCCAAGACACCGAGTGCCGCGAGGGCGCCGAGCCCGGCGGTGATGAGCGACAGCGTGTTGACGTCCTGCACGTCGAGGTCGAATGTCGCCGTCGGCTCAATCGTGCCGAGCGTGACCCACGGCAACACGCTCGTCACGCTCGCGTTCGTCGTGACGTACGTGGTCAGCATTTCCGTGAACGTCAGGCCGACGAACCCGAACGACGTCGACGGAATGCCGTTGAGTGGCGAGGCCAGCGGGTCGGCAATGATCCCGTGCTGGCCGAGTAGGAAGCTGAGCGGGCTGCACGTCACATCGACGTCGGTGCCCGACGCGCGATTCGTCACAACCTGGTCGATCGGCCACCAGTCGACGTCGCTGTCGGATTTCCACCGTCGCGCGACGAGCCCCTTCCGGACGAGCGAGGCGGCTTCCGAGTTCCCCGGAATCGAGAACGTCATCGACTCCGGGTTGATCAGCGACCGCGTCGTCGACCACGCGGTGCGATAGGGAAGGAAGCCGCCCGTCGAGAGGCGCGAGCCGCCGTTCGCGGCGATGGTGTTCCAAAGCTCCAGGCGGGCGAGCGGCATTTCGACTATCGAAATGCCTGCGTGTACACGATCGACGCCGAGCCGGACGAGATGCGCACCGTCGGCGAGCCGCCCACGGCGTCCACGGGCGAGAGCGCGAAGAAGTCTCCGGCCGTGAGATACTCGTCATGCCGCACGCCAGCCGCCGTCACGCGCTGCAGGAGCATGTCGACGACGATCGTCGCGGGCGAGCCAGGGAACGTGATCGTCGCCGTCGCGATCGTGGTGCCCGCGTGGTTCTTGTACGTGATCACGAGGGGCGACGTCGGGCTCGTCGCGGTGACGACGGGAAAGCTGTCCTCGCTGCCGACTGCGCACGCCAGGTCCGAGCCGGACGAGCCGGTGACCGTCGTCGCCGACGTCGCGTACGCGATCGGGTCCTCGCAGTGCACCGTAATCAGGATCGGTGCCTGCGCCGCGCTCGGGTAGAGTTGCGGATACTGAATCGACGTGACGCTGCCGGTGCGCTGGCGCGCCGTCTGATTCCCGCCAATCAGGACGGCATCGCCGAGCGTCGCGAGGTGCAGGGCATCGCGCTTGGACTCAAAATCGCTCGGCGACGTGCCGATGAGGTTCCCTTTGACGACGTAGTCCGTGGGCGCGTATTGGCGTTTCGCGCTCGTGCGCACCGTGCCGCGGCGACCGGGGATCTGCACCTCGGGATACGAGATCGCGGGCGCGTCCCAATTGTTCGGCAGGTCCGAGACGATGACGCCGTACGTCGTGACGTCGACGCCGCCGATCTTGAGGGCGAACGAATAGACGGGCATCGGTCAGCCTCCGATGAGCGAGCCGGTGCCGCCGATCGTGTTCACGCCTCGCGAGCGATCGGTGTTAATCTTGAGTGAGCCGAGCGCCTCGTCGACCGTCTTCGCGATACGCTTGCCCGCGGCGACGTCGTTCTGGCTCGCCCCCGGTGGCACTTGGACGATGACCGTCACGCCGCTGCCACCGTAGGCGTTGTTGCGCGAGTTGCGATTGTCGTCACGAATTTCCGTCGTCCGAATGACGAGCGTCGCGAGATAGTCGGCCATGCGGTTGCCCACTTGATCGGTCAACGCGCGCGCCCCGCTGGTGATCGCCGTGGTCGCTGACGTGAACGCACCGGAGGCCGGCGAGGCGAGCGCCGCCGCGGCCGTCGCCATCTGGGGACCCCACTGCGCCTCATCTTTGAAGAACTGGTCGATCGCGGCGTTCTGCGCGCGCTGCTGATTCGTGAGCCCGCCCTGCTGCGTCGGGTCGGTATAGAGCGATTTGAGTAGCGCATCGGTGATCGTCGACGGATCGATGCCGAAGAGCGTGCCGAGGTTGGACCGCTCGCCGGCGAGCCCAGACGCGCCGCTGATAAACCCACCCGAGACCGCATTCTCGATGTCCGATGTCGACTGCTGCAGCGCGGCGACGGTCGCCTGAAAAGCCGTCGCGGCAATCGCGGCCGCGTCGGCGGCGAGCGTCACCTGCAAGGCGAGTTGCGTCATCGGGTCGACCCCGTCGATCACGGCTTGGTTATACGCCTCCTGATCCGCTGCCTGTTTCTGCAACAGCGGCGCGAGCGACGCCGCCAATGCAGACGCCGCCGTGCCGCCAGGGCCCCCAGCGAGATTCTGCGCGAGGGCGTTGTTCGCGTCAGCGAGTTGTTTCTTGAGCGCCGCCTCGTCCTCGAGGCCCTGGATGTATTTCAGTTGCGCGATCTGGGCGTCGGTGTAGCCCGCCTGCTGAGCGTCAAAGAGTTCCTTGTCCTCTTGCGCGCGCCGCGCGATCGCGTCGCCTTCCGCTGTCAGGCCCTTCGCATACGCCTCGCGCGCGTCGAGCGAGAACTGGAGCTGCTTGGCCGCTTCGGCGTAGGCCGCGTTGAGCGCGTCGAGTTTCTTCTGGTAGAGCTCTGTCGCCTGATTGAGCTTGTCTTGGCCGCCGAAGGTCGCCTCGATGGTCGCGACGTTGTCGGCATACTCTTTGTTGAGCGCGTCGAGCGCGTTCTGGTAGTTGCCCGCCGGGCCGTTCAGTGCGTTCAGTTGCTGCGTGAGGCCCGCGAAGAAGTTCTGAACGATCCGTTGCGCGTTTGCCGCGTTCTCCGCGTCGAGTTGACCCAATTGCGTGACGCCGGTCTGAAACGCTCCCCGGTCTCCCTGGTGCGCCGCCTCGCGAATGTCGTCGATGATCGCGCTGCGGAGTTGCTGGTACGTTGCCGCGTTCTGCGCGAGCGCCGCGGTCGGCCCGCTGAACCCGGCGAAGTTCTGCAGCGACGCTTGGATTCTGTCACCAGCCGCATGTAGCGCGGCCGCGGCTTCGCGGTGTGCTTGCGCCGCGCCGAGGAGGCCGCCGACTACACCAGCGACAGCGCCGATCGCGGCGCCGCCCGGGCCAGCCGTCAGGAACCCTTGCGCCGCACCGCCGACAGCGCCGAGGCCCGCTTGCCCTTGCTGGCCGAGGGAATAGCCGAGCGAGAGGCCGCCAATCCCAGCGGCGAGGTCCTTGATCTTTGCGGCCTGAGATTCGAGCTGATCGAGCTGCCCCTTGATCGTCGCGACCGCACTCTCCCCGGCCACGCCGCCAATCTTCATCGCCTCTTTCAGCTTCCCCTGCAGCTCGCTCACGCCCTGATCGAACTGGCCCACGATCCGGAGCGCGAGGTTGCTCCCGTCTTTCAAGAAGGTGCTGAACGAGATGTTGCCCGACGCCGCGAAATCGACGACGGCGCGGACTAATTCGCGGCCGACTGTCTCCGACAGGTGATGCACCTCGTCGGTCGCCTGTCGCGTGATCTCGGCCGCCTTCGTCATCTGGGCGGCGTAGTCGGTGAGCCCCTGCCGCGTGAAATCGTTGAGCGCGGCCGTGTCCTTCTTCACCTCGTTGCCGAGCGTCGTCAGGTCGCCGATCGGGCCGCCGGTGATGTGGAACGGATCGCCGGCGAGCGCCTTCTTCTGCTCCGCCGTGAGGATCGACGTCGCCTCGGCCGTCTTTCGGAGCTGGGCTTCTTCCGCCGCGAGCAGATCGGTTAGCCGTACCGTGGTCGCGATGGTCGACTCGTACACAATCTGACCGTCTTTGGTAACCACCTGGCCGTCGCGGACGGCGGCGGAATATTTCACGACGTCGACTGTTAGCAGATCCTGCAGCGCCCGCTGTTTTTCCGCCTCGGCGGTTGTTTCAGTCAGCGCGTCGAGCCGGTGCATCTCGGCGGCGTGGAGCGCGTCGGTGAGCTGCGTGAGATCAGCGAGGAGGCCCGCTTGCTGGCGAAGGTTCAACTCCTTGTTCGCGTCGGAGAGTCCACTATACGCCTGCCTCAGCCCATCGAGCGCGTGCTGGTAGCGTGCGATCGCGGCCGAGGCGTCGGCGTAGACGGCACCCGACGCTTGGCCGCCTGAGATCAGCGAAGCGAGGCCCCCTGACTGCTCGGAATTCTTTTTCAGCCCCTCGTCGATCAGCGCGGCGAAGGCCGCTTTCGCGGCGGCCTGCACTTCGGCTTCGCCCTTCGTGATCGCATCCTTCTGCGCCTGGACGTATTGCGCCCATCGTGTCGTAAACTCGATGCCGGCTTGGTTCGGGTCGAAACTGCCGGCGACGATCGCGGCGACGTCGGCCTTGAAGACCTCGAAAATGCCGCCTGCCGACGTGCCGCGCAGCGTGTTGTCGAGCGTGGTTCGGAGTGAGCCGAGCGCCTTTTCTTCGGCGCCGATCTGTTGGAGGAACCCGCCCCCGGCGCCGCGCTGCTGCGCGTCATACCACTTGCCGAGCGACTCCGTGAGCTTGTCTTGTTCCTCGCGCGCCTTCCGCGTGTCCTCGGTGAGCAGCTCGTAGACCTTGAGCACGGCGAACGTGCCGCCGAGCACTGCGATCATGCCGACGGCTCCGATCTCCAAGTGACCGAACGCGGCGGCGAGGAGACCAACCTGCTCGTTCGCCCCCGTGGTCTGAACGATGAAACTCTCAAGCGAGCGCTCCACGCGGCCAAGCGTGATCTGATGATGGCTCGCCGCCTCGGCCGCGCGAAGATTCGCGTCGCCGAACCCGCCCACCGCCGCCGCGCCAGCGCGCGCCGCCGAGGCCGTGTTGTTCACCGCGCCGCTCACCGTGCCTGCAGAGCCTTCCGCGCGCGCGCCAGCGTCCGCGAGCCGGTTGAGGCGCGCCGTCATCTCGTCGACGCCCGCGCCCTCGATGTTGACCTGTAGCGTCGCGAGATCAGCCATCGACCTCGCCCTTCGTCAGAAACGCGCGGTCGAGCGCGCGAATGGCGTCGACGTGCACGCGCTCGAGCCGCCGGCCACGCACAGAGGCGTAGGCCGCGATCTCCGTGTACGAGATGCCCGCCGGCGCGCCCATGCCGCTATACGGCCGGCTCACGTGCAGGTCGAGGAAGAGATCCCAGAGCGACAACGCGCCCTCCGGGATCGGTGGCGGAATGAGCGCCTCTGCGGCCGACGGATCGACGTCGCGCGCTCCCTCTAGCCATTCGCGGACAGTTGAAGCGCTGGTTCCTGGCCGCTCGGCGAGTCGGAAATGGTGTCGTCCGAACTCGACGAGGGCGGCAATGAGTTTCCCAGGAACGCCGCCTCGCGACTCGCCAGCGCATCGACTTGCTTCTTCGCCCACGGCAGGCGCGTCATGAGCATCTTGGCGCTCGTGAGACTGAACGGGACGGGCTTGCCCTTCCACTCGACGTTGACCCACGGACGGGCCATCAGGCAGCGCGCCGAGCGGGCGATGAGAAATTCGCGCGCCTCCTCGTTCGACATCGAGGTGGTCCGCTTGAGGTTCTTGTTCGCCTGTTCGTCGTTCCACGTGACCATCGTCTCGCCGTCGAGGCTCAGGACATAGAGCGTCGCGGGCGCCTCTTTGCCGCCGACGGGCGAGCCGTCGCGCGGGTCGATGAGGACGAGGGGCTGCGGCTCTTCGCCGCGTTCGTACGTGTCGAGCTCCGAGAGATCGACGGCGTTTTTCGCTTTCTTGGTCATTTCGTGCCAGCTCCACGAGTTGAGGGGGAGTGCTCGGCGCCCGTCAACGCTGGCCCTCGCTCGCCGGGGATGCCGCTCACGGCTAGAGGATCAACGAACGCCGAACACGAGGGACTGCTAGTACGCGGTCGACCCGAGCCCGGGCTTTCCGAGCTTCCGCGCCAGCGACGCGGGCATGCGCTTCTTGCCGCCCTTCGATTTCGCGCCCGCCTTCTTCTTTTTCACGAACGGGCGCAGTGCTGCCGGAATGACTCCCTTTCTCGCTTTCGCCATGCGAAAATCCTCCTAGATGCCCATGTTGTGACGGCCGCCGCCGCGCTTGTGCGCGGACAGCTTGGCGAACCTGGCCGAGCCGAACTTCTGGCGGCCGATGTACGCGGCCAGGGCGTCGGGGTTCGTCGCCCCCGTCTTGGGCGAGCGACGACTTGAGCGACGCGAATCGCTTCCCGGTGCCGAGCTTCGGCTTCTTCCGTTTCGCCATCGAATCCTCCGACTTACGGATGCCTGGTGACTTGCGCGGTCGAATTCGTCGGGTCGGTCTTGCACTCGTACGCCAACTCGACCACGGCGGCTCCGTTGACGACCAGGTTCGCGATGTTCGACAGCGTGAGCTTCGTCTTGTTGAAGAGGAAGTCGTACTTGAGCGTCGACGCACCGCCGATCGAGACGGCGACCGCGTTGTCGGAATAGGCCGCGGCGAGGTCGATGTTCGTCCGATCCTTGAAGTACTGTTTGATGGTTCCCGTGGCGACGAACTGACCGAGCTGCAGGTCGGCCAACTGCAAACTCCCGAGCTGATCGAACTCGATCAGGTTTCGCGTGACCGAGAGCGTCCACTCCTGCGGACCGTCGACCGCGACGGACGCGACCGCCATCGACTGGAAGCCGGCGATCGGGTCCATGATGCCGTTGGTCTCGACCGCCGTGACTGACGTTGCGGCGGTCGTCGCTGACCAGACGCACGGTTGCGAGACGAATTCAGCCGACCCGCTCACGACTTGGCCCTTCACGACGCTCAACGCGAGCGTCTTCCACATCGCGCCCTTGTAGAGCGCGAACTGGTTGATGCCCGAGAACCCGAGCTCGAACGACATCGACTCCCGCGTATTGCCCACCTTGAGCACGTTCGTCGCCCAGGCGGCGCCCCACAGCCCGGAGAGGATGTCGTCGAGGTTGCCGTACGACATCTCGAAATTGAACGCGAGGCCGCCGCCCTCTTTCGTCCGGATATAGTCCTGAATTTCACCGGCGGTCGTGAGTTCCTTCGACTGGACCGTGGTGCGCGAGTATTTCGGCGTCACCGACGTCACGCGCAGCGCCTGCATCGTTGGCGTGGCGGGCGTCGTCCCCCACGTCACTTCCGGGATGTAGCGCGCTAGGACATGCGTGCCGACTTCGAGTGCCATAGGAGGAGGCTCAGTTGAGAGTGTAGAACGGGATCGTGATTGGGATGCACGACCAGCCGACGGCGACGCCAGGCAAACGCTGGCCGCGGTACGGCGCGGGGCTGGACATGACGCAGAGGAGCGAGCCGTCCGCTGCGGTCAGGGTGAGGCCAGGCGGGAAGAGCGCCAGAATTGCGTCGGCGTATCGGCCATCGGCCGCGATCGCCGTGTTCGACTTGACGAAGATCCGCGGGCAGTACATCGGGCGCGCTTCGCTCCGCGCGCCCGGCCCGAGTTCCTGCACAGCCGCAGGCCCGGGGACGTATTGCTCCTCGACGTACGGCTGGCCCTGAATCGGCTCGACCGTCTCGTTCTCCCACGCGCGAAGCGATGGGAGGCCGACGACGAGCGAACGCCCTGCCGCGGCGGCCTGCGCCGAACGCGTGCCGGAGACCGAGACCGCGAGTGCGGTCATGTCGCTGATCGTGCCCACGGGGTTCGACGAGAATCCCGAGGGCGTGAGCTCCATGCCCGGCGCCAGTCCGTCGGTGACGAACGACCCCGTCGAGCGCGCGTAGCCCGTGAGCGTGGCCGCGAGGGTTGCTGAGCCAGTCGTCGACACGACGAGCGTCATGAGACGCGCGCGCATGGCGAGCTGCATGGCGAGGTGATTGTGAATCACGGCGTCCCGCCCTGCACACGTGGCGTGACGTACGCGACGATCCGATCGAAGTTCGCGCGCGTTGACGCGACGGAATGAAAGCCGCCGACCTGGCTGCGCAGCGTCAGCGGTCCGAATCGGCCGACGCCCTCTTCGATCGGCGGCGCGTATTCGACGTTCGTCGAGACGCTCCACAACAGCCGCGAGAGTTGCTCGAGCTGCCACGAGTTGAGGAGCCGGGCCGTGTCGACGGGCTGGCCGGGCGCGCCGGTGAGCTCCGAGCCCGTCTTGATTGAGCGGAGCACTTCAATGGCCGACCCAGCGACGACGTTCTCGCTCTGGGCTTTCACCTTGAGCCCGAACGACCGGATCGCGTCCGCGAAGCCCGTCATCGCGACAGCACCACGCGCGCGGCGAGCGTCGCGCCGCCCGGCTGCGTCGGATACGCGGCCTTGACGGTGTAGGCGGCGCCGGCCCATGTGATCGTGTCGCCCTCGAGCGGCAGCGTCTCGGCCTGACCGGCGTCGGGGATGAATTCGATGGTGCGCGCCGACGATTGCACGAGGCCGAGCGCGAGGTATTCGTCGACGTCGCCCGCGGAGCCAATGCCGACACCAGTGATCGTCGTGATGACCGGCGCGCCTGGCAGGCCCGTCGTCGGATCGGACGCGCCCTGCGTCCGCCGCTCGAACGTGACGTCGGTGCGCAGTTCGGCGGGAATGCTTCGAACCGCCTTCCGGATAAGCGCCGCGTAGGTCCCCATGTTACGAGCTCCGCCGCGCTTCGCCGCCGAAGCCCCACCCAACGTTCGTGAGGATGCGCACGATGAGGAGCGGGCCGAGGAGCCGTTGGACGATGCCCGGCAATCGCTGGAGCGCCCAGATCGTGCCGTTGATGGAAGCCGGCGCGAGCGGGTCCCACGTGACTGAGACGTCGCCGGCCTTAACGTTCGTGATGCCGGATTGCACCGGCTCGAGGGCGGCCCCCGTCGGGTCAGCATAGTAGACGATCGCCAGCTCGATCGTCGCCGCGACGAGCGTCGGCGGCAGGACACCGGGGAGATAGTCGCGCGGGAATTCCAACGATTGTGTGTCGGTCTCGCGCGCGCCCTTGAAGTCGACCTCGCTCTTGAGCGCTGGGCCCGAGGCGAGGGAATCGATGTCGCGCGTCGCCGTGATGAGCGCGCGGGATTTCCCGTCGTCGTCGCTCGCGGCGAACCATGCCGCCGCCGCGGCACCGATGCGCGTCTCGGCTAACGCGTCGGCGTCCGGGATCAGCGCGTAGGTATTGGCCGCCGGATCGCCGACGGTGGCAATCAAATCCA
The DNA here is from genome assembly GCA_036003045.1 of Gemmatimonadaceae bacterium. Lineage (NCBI taxonomy): Bacteria > Pseudomonadati > Gemmatimonadota > Gemmatimonadia > Gemmatimonadales > Gemmatimonadaceae > Gemmatimonadaceae bacterium. The sequence goes on along the minus strand of DASYSS010000071.1, from coordinate 20,028 downwards.
TCTATGCCTCCTCGGCGACTGGTGAAATCCCCCCAAAAAACAACGGGGCGGCGACGAACCTCCGCGCCGCCCCGTCTCGCGCCCCCGCGAGTTCGCTACGGCTTGTCGGCCGCGGGCTTCTTCGCAGCCGTTCTCCCCTGGAGGATGTCGGCCAGCCGCTCCATCGGATCGACCGACGGTCCACCAACGGCACCCGGCTGCTCGCTGGGGTCCGTGTCCTTGTCCTTTTTCGGCGCGTCCTTGATCTCGACGCCATTCGCGTCGACGGCGGTGTCGCCGATGTAGTACAGGCCGCCGGGCCGGAGTGCTTCTGCCATGAGAACCTCGAGAGAGCGATCAGCGCCCGGTTAGAAGGTGAGCGTCGGCGCCGAGTAGCTGGCGTTGTTGAACTGCAGGACCGCGCCGTTCAGCCGGTTCCACACGCCGAAGCCGAACTTGTTTTCCTGATACTGCGCGCGGAGCGGGAACGTCTCGAGCTCGGCCTCGACGTGGAGACCGGCCTGCGGGTCGAGGTCGTCCGTGCGCCGCAGCAGCGGCTTGGCGGGCGAGGAGACGTCCGTCGCGAACGCGTAGTTTGCCGGCGCCCATGGCTTCGACCAGACTTCGGCGGCGTTGAAATAGCCGATGAACCGATTGTCGAGGCGCGTGATGTCCAACCGCGGCTCGGCGACCTGGTTCGCCGCCTGATTGATCTGCACGTACGGCACCTGGAGCGGCACGAAGCCCGTCAGGCCGCTCCACGCGGCGACGTCGGCCTGATTGATGTGGATCCGGAGACGTCCGCCGAACCCGTGCTCGACGACGTTGGTGATGAGCGCCTGCGCGGCCGCGACGGTGAGCGTCGCAGATCCCGTGTAGTGCGTGTGCGTCGTCCCGTCGAACACTTCGCCGTTCGGCCCGTTCGGGATGGCCGTCGAGTCGGCGTTGATGAACGCCTTGACCGCGAGCGTTGCCTTGTCGCGGAGGAAATCGACGAAGGACGTGTTCGTCGGCGTGTAGATCGCCTTCTGCATCTCATACCGCATGCGACGGAGGTTCGCGCCCTGCGCGGCCTGCTGCGAGATGGCGAAATCGGCCGGCGTCTTTTTCTTCTCCCACTCCCGCGTCCAGCCGATCGCGAACTGGTACTTGCGGAGCGGGAAGCCGATCAGGTACGAGGGAATGTCGCGCTGCGTCGGGATGCGCGAGTACTCGCTCGCTTCCTGCATGTCGCCGCCGATCGAGTTCCCGGCGACGCGCTGGCGATCGTCCGACGTGTCGCAGAGATCGGTGAGCGCCTGCTGGACCTGGAGGTTGTACTTCTCGTTGTCGGCCGCGAGCACTTGCTCGACCGTCGACAGGCCGAACTTGACCGCGGACAGATTGCGAACCGCGAGCAGTGACCCAATGTCGAAGGTGCCTGTTTTCTGTGCCATGAGTCAGGTCGCTCCGGTTAGAACTGCGCGATGACTTGGATGTCCGTCGCGGTGATCACGCGGGCCACCGCCGTCAGGCCGCCCGTCGTGGCCGCGGTGTCGAGCAGGCCCGCCGTGGCCGCGATGAAGAGCTTCGCGCCGATCGTGAGGCCGGTGCCGTAGCGCATCCGGAGGCCGAGGCCGAGCAGCGTCACCGGCTCGCCGATGTTGCGCTGTTCCGGCGTGAAGCCGAAGAACGTCGCGGGTTCCGTCGCCGCGGTGCCGTTCGACTGGTACACCTTGCCGTCCGACGCCTTGATGTAGCACGCCGCGCAGGCGGACAGCGCTTCACCGGCGTAGATGTTCCCCGTGATTTGGGGGGCGAACATCGCCGACGATGCGTCGACGCTGGCGTTCGCATCGCGAGTGACGAGAGCCATTGGCTGCTGTCCTCAGAAGAGCGTGAAAACGAAAAAGCCGGGGTGACGCAGTCGAGACCTGTCCGCGAGGGACAGCATCATCGATCCGCATCACCCCGGCATCGCGCCTGGGCCGATCAAGCGAGGGCATCGCGCCCGCGCTCGCCGTTGGTGCTATTTTCTACGCCGATTCGGCATCGCGCCTACCGGCTCACAACGCAAGAGTACGTCTGCCGCCGCGTCCTGTCAAGATGACAGCGACCGAACGCACATCAGAAATTGCTCGCGATGCGCTCGCGCCGCGAGATGTCCGTCGCCTTCGCGGCGGCCGGAACGAGTTCGATCTCGCCCTCTTCCTCCTCTTCCGCAGTCGAACCCGTCGCGCCGGACCCGCTCGCGCCAGATCCCTTGTAGAGCCACGGCTTCTCGGCCTTGAACGTCTTGCCGAGGAAGTCGTCGAGCGTCTCGGCGGTGATCTTCCCGGCCTTGTCCTTCACCGCGACCGCGCCAGCGTCGGTCAGTTCCGTGCGCGTGTCGAGCAGCAGCATGGCGTCCTCGATCCGGTCGGGCATGATGCCTTTCGCCAGCGCCAGCGTCCGGACCTTGTCGGTGCGCTTGAGTTGGTCGTTCTCCTTCCGCAGACGGTCGCGCTCGTCCTCGATCGGCTTTCGCGCCTTCGCCTCGTCGTCGCGAATCCGCTGCAGCTCCTCGTCGCTGATCCCTTTCTCGCGCGCGGCCTGCGTGCGCTTCAACTCGTCGCGCTCTTTCTCGGCGGCTTTGCGCGCCTTCTCCTCCTCTTTTCGGTCGGCGCGCTCTTTCGCGAGCGTCGATTCGAGTGTTGTCGTGTCAACCGGCTCTTCGACGGTGAACCGGCCGTCTTTCAGTTCGATCGCGGTCTCGCGTTGTGCCTCGGGGATTTCCTCTTTCTTGGCGAAGAATTTGAGCGGCATCGGCGGCATCCTGGTGGTGAGGGAAGGGAACTACGGGCGGGGCGGGAGATACGACTCGATCACGTCGGCGAGGTTGGAGATGAACCGGCCAGCGCCGTCCGGGTCCGCACCCATTCCGGCGCCGCGGAGAAATGCCGGCATCTGTCGAAGCACGTCCACGGTAACGTGAGTGAACTTCCGCGGATCATCGACCGGCAGGGCGGCGTTGGCGAGCGCGATCATTTTGGCGAGCAGCCCGCCGTTGGCCTCATGGAGTGAATTCGCGAGCGCGCGCATCGCCTCTCGATGCGCCGGGCCAAACGTAGGCAGATCGGGTTCGATTTCGCGCCACTCATCTGCGCGGAGCGCCGGGGAGACGGTTTCCCGATCGTTCATAGGCTAATTCCAGTGGTGGCGCGCGCCGGCGTGAGCCCGACGCGTTTGACGAATTGCGCGAGCGTGAGCGTCCTCGTATCCGAACTGATCGCATCGGCGAGGGACATCGATCCGTTCCGCACGGCGGACGCGCGGACGCCGAGGAGATCGTCCTGCGCGCTCCTGCTCTGGCCGTTGAGCCAACTCGCGTACGACCGGAGCGTGAGCGGCTGATCGCGCTGTTCTGTCACCGTCGCCTCGCCGCCGCGGAGGATCGGCAGCGTCGTCGAGCGGCAGTTCAGGTGCTGCGGCGGCAGGACGCGGTTCGGGTCGTCGTAGCGGTAGACGTTCCCGTCCAACTCGCGGCAAATCTCCGACGTCCGGTTGTCGAGCACGGCGACGTAGCGGTACGAGTTGCTCACGCCCGGCGGCAACGACTGATAGCTCTCGAACGCCGCGGCGTTGTGGACGGCGGTCGTCGCGGTGCGCGTGATGATCCGCGCCTCGTTGACCGCGCGCCGCGAGAGCACGGGCTCCAGCGTTCGCGTGTCGGCGACAATCCGGCGGGAGATCTCCGCCATCCCTTTGCCTTCGACGAGGCCGTTCTGGATGATCCGCCGCACGTTGAGCGACATCGAGTTGGCTTGCGCCGTGAACCAGTCTCCGAGCGTCAGACCTTGGATCGGCAGTTCGGCGATCGCGCGAAGGGTCGTCTTCGGCAGGAACGCGCCGAACCGGACGCTGAGCGCGTCGGGCACGCCGGACATCACCTCCTCGCGGGCGATGAGTTGCTCGGCGTCGGAATACTTCGCCAGCTCGCGCGTTGCGATGTTGGAGACGTCGCCGTACATCGAGCGCATCTGTCGGTCGAGATCGCGGAACAGGTCCAACTTCCGCGCCTGCTCGAACTGGCTGAGCGACCGGAACGAGGGCGAGAGGATCGTGTCGACGACCTTCCTGAATTCGCGCTCAATCAGCGCGCGCACTTCGGACGCGAGCCAGCGTTCGTACTTGGCGCGCTCGATTAGGAGTTGCAACTGGACGCCGCGCGCGTCGCCGGCGAAGTCGATCGCCATCTACGCCGCCGCCCCCGTATCCGTCGTCGCTGCGGCGGGTGGTAGTGTGGTCTCCTTCAGAATCCGCGCGAGCTCCGCCTCGCGATCGAACCCGTCGTCCAGCACCTGGCCGCGCTCGAGCAGTGCGAGCAGCGTCTCGATCGACAACTTCCCGTTCGCCGCCAACGTGCCGAGCGCCGAGATCGTCGCGGGGCTCATCACGGCGCGCTCAAAGTCGGTGTTGACCGTGATCGATCCCTCCTCCAGGTCGGGTAGCCCCATGAACGCGACGGTATGGCCGGCGGCCGCCTCAAGGCAGTCCTGCAGGTTCGACGCGAACGTGGCGAGCGACGCGTTCTGCGCGGCGGCGTCGATGCGCTTGGCCTCGGCCGTTTCGTTCGGCCGCGCCTGTTCCGGAGCCAAGAAAGACAGCCCGGACGTGCCCATGTCGAGCTTGACGTCCTCGAGCGACTTCATGGCTGGATCGAGCACCGCCGTGTCGGGCGTGAGCCACTTCACGTCGCCCTCGATCGGTACGTCGATGACCTGCCGCGGGCCGAGGAGTACCGGCGCCGGATCGGGGTCGCCGTTGTCGTCGACCGGCGCGACGTAGCCCTTCCGCACGACGGTCGGCACCATCGCCAACCGTTCGAGATTCCGAATGTCCGTCTTGATCTGGTGGTGCTCGATGTTCAGGTCCGCCAAGTCCAGCAACGCTGGCCGGGTTTCGACGAGCGTCAACTCATCGCCGGCGACGCACTTTTCGAACGGGATCTCCGTGACGTTCAGCATCGCAGTCGGCTTCTGCGTCTGCGTCGGCGTGCCGCCGCCAGGGGCAGAGGTCCACAATTCGCACATGACGCGGCCCTGCGTGCGCTCGTACACGCGATACCGCGCGCGCGCGCGAATGCCGAACCGATTGTACGACTCCTCGACGATCTCGCGCAGCACGAGGAGGACGAGCGTTTGCTGGCCGTTAATCGCCTCGAATAGTTCCAGGAAAATGTCTTGCGCGCGAAACTTGACCCAATACGGGCGCAGGCCGAGCGCCTTCTCCTGTGAGGCATCCACGCTCGAGGCGTTCGGCACGCGCTGGTAGTCGACCAGCAGTCCCGCGTGGCCGTCGACCATCGCGTCGGTCGCCAGTTTCTTCGTGAAGACGGCACCGTGCGTGCCCTTGCCGTCCACGTTCTCCCAGAAGTCGACGAAGTCGGTCGGCATGTCCTGGCCGAGTTCTGGGCGCTTCTGCAGCAACATCCCGACGCACGCCTTGACGGTGCGCGCGAAGAAGTTGGTCAGCGCGCAGAGGGAGATCCGCGCCGCGAGCTGGTCGTCGGTCTCGCCATCGAACCGCGGGTTGTATAACTCGCCCCCCGCGCGAATCCCGTCCGAGCCGCCCATCAGCGCGCGACAGCGGAGCCAGCGTGGCTTCATGCGGAGGTACGCCGGGCTCGGATGGTCCGGCGTTGCGCCGGCGCTCGACTCGACGAGCTGCGCGGCCGAGGAGTCGGCCGTATCCGCCGTGCCGTTCTCGTTCATGTTGCTGCCGATCACGTCGAGGAGCGTCGTCATCGCATCACGTCCGGTAGGTGGTGGTGCCCCAGCGGGCGGGTTCGGTGAGCACGTTGAATTCCTGCCACAGCAAGTAGTCCATCGCGTCGCAGATGTGGAAATACGCCCCGCCGCCGCGCTTCGTATCGCGGAGGCTCGTGCCCTCTTTGTACGTCAGGTTCGCGAGGCCCGTGATGAGCGCCGTGGCGGCGGTCGGGTGAATCCGCACGCGTCGGCGGCCCGTCTTTGGGTCGAAGTACATCGCCTGCGCGTTGTTGATCCGGTCCACGACGGGCGGGTGCGTGCTCGGCGCGCGCACCTCGAACCGATGGCGCTGGAGGATCGTAAAGTCCGTCTGCCCGACCGGCGCGTTCGTGTGCCGCTGATTCCCTGCGGGGTCGGGGCAGAAGATGACGCGGCGATTCGGGTATCGGCGTTTGATCTCGGCCGCGACCTCTTCGGTGTTCGACGTCGGGATCTCGAGCGCGTCGATCACGTGGCATTCGTCGACGACCTTCACCGCGATCACCGACGCCATCGGGTTGACGTTGAAGTCCTGGCCGACGTACAGGTCGCCGCCGTGGTCCGTCACTTTCTCGTCGAGATTGCCGGCGGGCGCGAGTCGGTTCACGAACGACGAGTAGACGCGACCCTGGCCGCCGAGGAAATAGCCGCCGTCCCAGATGTGCGCCGCGGAGTCGGGGTCCGCCGCCTCGAGCCGCGCCGCCTCAGCGCGCATTACGTCGGGGCAGAACGGATTCTCGCGGTACGTGGCGTGCCGGTGAATGGCGCCCGCTGGCTTGGATGCAAAGAACGCGTCAACGGGGTCGGTCGCGAGTTCGGGGTTCCAACTAAACCAGATCTCCGACTGCGGCGCGCGGATCGTCGGGAGTAGGAGGTCGAACGACTTCTTGCTGATCGTGTGGGCCTCCTCGACCCACGCCCGGCCGAATCCCTCGAGCGACTTGATCGACTCCGCGGTGTGATCCTGCATGCCCTCGAAAATCATGATGCCGTCGTGGCCGGCGCGGCGGATCTTGGTCGAGAGGATGTCGAAGAGATGGCCGACACCGAAGGCGCGGATCTTCGCCTCGACGAGCGACTTGACCGAGAACTCGAGCGACTGCTGGATCTCGCGGATGCACACGAAGCGCAGGGCGGGGTTGAGCACCATCGCCTCGACGGCTTCCTCGGCGAAGAAATGGCTTTTACCGCTAGCCCTTCCGCCTGACGCGCCCTTGTAGCGCGCTGGCTGCTGGAGGTCGACGGCCCACGGCGGCACGCGGCGCGCGAGCGCGGGCGTCTCGGCACTCCGCTCTACCGTGGCGCGCGTCTCGGCCTCGAGGCGCTCCAGTTCCGCGGCGCGCTCCCGCTCACGGCGGCGACGTCGGGTTTCGTCCTCTAGCGCGAGGGCGCGCTTGTATTCGAGAACGCTCATGAGGCCCCGGGGATCGCTGCATGATCGGCCCTTGTTTGAACGTCGAACGCGTAGGTTTTGCGGACGACTGCGACGGACGGATTTCCGGCCTCATGCTCGGCGCGCCAGAAAGTTCCGGAATAGCGGCCGAAGAGAGGACGGTCTTCCGAGTACCGCGCGAAGTGCCCGCGCACCAAGTGAAGCGGACGCTCCATGGTCGGCATCGCCGAGCGCTGCTCGCGCTCATCATCCTTGCCGAATGGGCGAAGCCGAAGCGTGTGATAGACAGTCGGCCCGCGCAGGCCGTCTTTCTGTGCACGCCGACGCATAGCGCGTGGGAATTGGACTTCTCGAAGCCCGATATTGCCGACATGGAACATCGCGAGACCGCAAGCGATGACCTCGGAAGTAAACCCATCCGGCCCAAGCAGATCGTTCGAGTCGCGGGAAAAAGTGATCCTCTTATTCACGCAACCTCTCTCGTCAAGCCCGAGGCCGCCGACGGTTATAGGCATGAGATCCACGCCAAGCTCGAACATCACGACTTCAGCCTCCGACTTGCGCTCTACGAAAGCGACTATGAGTCTGCGGCGCGGATCGGCGACGGGAAGCGGCACGTTTGTACAATCTGTCACAATTCCGACGACGCAGACCTTGAACGGCGGTCGGGCTGGCGTTTCCTTCAGCAGAACGTCCAGTTCCGGCCCGTTCGCGTCGTCATGCCATTGGCCGACACTCGACATGTCGACACAGGTCAGGGCGCCATCGTCGGGAGTGCTCGCCTGAAGCGCGGCGAACATTTCGAGCATGCGCCTCCGTGCCGAGTCAGGTTCCCGGCAAACGATCATAGGCTGCGACCGATCAGAACGGTATGGAGATCTCATTCCAGATGTCGCCTCATAACTGGCCGCTCATCGCACGAGGCCCATGCGGCGCTTCTCGCGCTCCATCTCGCGGTCGGTCAGCTTCGGAATCTCGTCGACCGGGATCTGTCGCGGGTCGGTCTCGCGCCATCCGCCTTGGCATTTCAGGAAGAAGATCGCGGCCGTGATGTTGCCGCTGAGTGCCTGGAAGACGAGCGAACGGGCGACGGCGGCGACCGTCTCGTTTTTGCCCCTTTTATAGGCCGCCACTGCTCGCGTGTCCTCTTGTAGTCGCCGCTGCAACGTGCGCGTCGGCACCTCGAGCACGCTGGCGATTTGCTCCTGCGTGAGGTAGCGCGCCAGACGCTCGATCTGTCGAAGCTCTTTGTCAGAGAGGTCGATGCGTTTCGGCATGATTCTCTAATCTACTCTCGGAATCATCGTTCGCCCCGTGATATGCGCTCTCGCTGCCACGCCCAATAGCAGACATCCATCGCGACTTTGGCCACGCCGGATGCAAACGCGGACAGCATGAGCCAGTGCAGACCGCGCCACGGATGCTCGCGTTTCGTCATCGCTTCCACTCCTCGCCGTCGTTCTCCATCTCCGTCAGCCGCTCCAGTGCGCGCGTGAGCCACGCGTCGAAATCCACGGCGAGTCCGATCCCGAGGCGCGTGCGAATGGACTCGACCATCGTCACGGCTTCGTGGGTCAGCTCGACCGGCCGATCGGCGCGAAAGGTCGAGACGAACGGGCAGGTCATCTTCGGCGGCGCGTGGTGCGACCAGAGCCGGCCGCAGCGGTCGCAGACGGGATCGTTCATCGCACGGGAAGAAAACGACCTGACTCATCCCGCTTTTTCTTAGCTGACCAGCCGTCGCCGGCCGCGTCATGCTCAGCGGCGTGGCAATCTCGGCAGAGAACCTCAATGTTCGCCGGATCGTTGTTGTACGGGTCGCGATCTCTGTGGTGACGATCATGCGCGCGTGGACCAGGCGGGAGTCCGCACCGCTCGCAGCGACCTCGCTCCTTCGTGACTCGTCCCGCACGGCCGCGCGCTGCTTGTGGACTGGCCGCGTCGCCATGCGAGTGTTCGCGAGACATTAGTTCGGACGTACAGGATCGCCTCCCGCAAGTCTTCGCCGCCTTCACGCCGCCGCGAACCCTGAAGCGGTCGCCGCAGATCGGACACGACGCCCACGTCCCGCCATAGGCGTACGGCGACGAAACGCCCGCTTTTTCTAATGCAGCCAGCCAACTACCGAATCGCGCCGTGATCGCGGGGGCGCTGATCGCTGGTCGCGCAGCCGTATACAGCGGGCGGCTCAGAGGCTCGCCAGCGGCCACGCGGCGCAATTCCGCCAGCATCTCGTCGTCGGAGTAGCGCGCGGTCACTTGATCAACACTCCTTGCTCGTTGAGGTAGGCACCGAGCACCGCATCCGTCCCGACCACGTATGTCCAGTCGACCGATTCGACGAGCGCCTGAAAGTCGCGCTGGTGCGGCGACTGTTTGCCAGTGGATGTCTTGGCTTCCCAGAATACAGCTAGGCGGCGTTTTGCGTTGATGTATAATCTATCGCTAATCCCGGCGGTCTGTTTCGTCGCGCGTGGCTGCGAGAACGAGATCACTCGGAATCCGTGCGCGAGCATCAGCTTGTCGCCCGCGTGCTCGACGTCCTTCTCCCGACGCGCCTCGACCTTCACGGCCGCAGCGTCCTGCTCCGCGGCGACCTCGGGCCACTGCTCGCGGGCGAACTTCTGGATCTTCTCCTCGGGGATCTGCCGCTCGCGCATGGCGCGCACCGTGGCCTCGTAGCCGAGCTGGTTCATGCGGCCGCCGCAGGTATGAGGAGGATCCACCACGCCACGTCGCCGCGGAGACCGTCACGCGACGGATGCGGATCGAACACGATCTCGCCATCGAGTGCGACGACGGCGTGCTGTTCGTCTTGCCGCGGCGATGTTCCGCACGCCACGTGATAGCCCTTCGGTGCGATTGGCGGAAACAGCTTCGAGTTCTGGTCGTAGATGACCGGCACGAGGCGGTGCGGCGCCAAGGCGTCGCGCAGAACGCCGAACCAATCGAGGCCACGCTGCTCGTGGTCGTACACGTCGGGCAGCGAATCGATCGGGCACTCGACGATCGACGCGATGGCGGCCATGAGACAATTCGCGCGCGGGTTCCCGACGCCGACGTGCGTCTGAGTGACCGGCTTCATCGCGCACCGCCGTACTCGATGACCCACGCCGGCACGGTGCGCCGGTAGTCGTCGATCGACCGCAAGACGCGCTTCCCTTGGCGCTCGGCTCGTTCGCGCTCCTGCTGGTAGAGCGTGATCGCCGCTTGGCGCTTGGGGTTCTCGAGGGCCGCGCGACGAGCGTTGTCGGCCCGCTGCGCACGTTCGTCGGCTTCGCGCTGGCGCTCGATGCGCTCTTTCGCGAGCACGGTGGATTGGCTCGGCATCACATCCTCCGGAGTCGGCGGCCAGCAATGCGCCGCATGCGTAGGCGCCACACGAAGGCGCGGAAGCGGGCGAGGAGTCGCGTCACGGCTCAGGCTTTCGGCGCCGGCGTGAAGTCGACGTAATACTCGTCGCCAACGGTGAACTTGCCGTGGAGATTCGGGTTGGTGATCACGAGCGACAGGCTGCCGCTCGGCGTCCAGCGCGAGTAGCTGTTGTTCTCGCTCTCGCCGTTCGGCCCGAACGTCTCGCCGCTCACGACCGGCGCCATGTGCAATTGCTCAGCGCCCTCGTACGGCTTGGTCACTTCACGCACGCTCATCTTCGCTCGCATCATCGGTCGATTCCTCAGGTGTTGGGATTTGTGTTTGCAACGGCATTCGTACAGGTGGAAACAGTACTCGTGCACGTCGACGAATTCGCTCGATGGCGGCAGGTCCATCGTCATCCGCAGTTCGTCGCCGAGTAGCGTGTACCGCGCCGATTTGATCTCATCCCACGACGGGTCGCGCCACGGATGCGAGATCGAGAGATGCCAGCCCGTCGCCGGCTCGTGGCTCACCAGCACCTTGCACAGCGTGCGTGTCGAGACGTAGAGCCGCGTTCGGCCCGCGACGAGTTGCTTCACGTCGGGCGGAAGCGACGCCTCGCGCCACTCGATCAGTGAGGCCCTGCCGGGTTGCGTCGCTGCGCGGCTCATGCGCTGAACGCCTCGGGTGAATGGGGAACGTCAGGGAACGACGGTTCGCGAATCGTGACGAGCCCGCACGCGACGAGCGGCTCGAGATGCTGCGCCACGTCCGCCGACGCACGCTCGACCGTCAGCGTGCCGTGCGAACTCGGGTCGCGTCGGTTGCGACGGATCTCGCGGAGCTGCGTGCTGATCCGCGCCAAGACGCCGAGGCCGTGCTTCTCGACCACGACCACATCGGCCAGGTCGAGCACGACGTCCGTCACGCCGCCCGCGAGCTGGTCCGAGATCAGGATCCCGAGCCGGAGCATGGTCTGCGTGTCGATCGCCGCGATCCAGATCCACGAGTCCATCCGGCCATCGGCACGCATCGCGGTCTTGATCGCACGGACGCCGCATGCGCTTGAGTCGGCGAAGAAGCTCGACGCGAAGCGGCGCTCGGCGGGCGTGGGGTTGGGGGCGCGCATCAGAATTGCCTCCCGACGTCTCGGGATTGTGTCGAGTAGCGATCGGCTTCGCGCATCTCCTGCACGCGCTGGTGGCGCACGAAGAGCTTCGCCACTTGGCCAGCGACCGGGCCCTCGAGTCGATGCTTGAGCACCATGACCGCCATCGTGTTCGGCTCGACGACCGTGTCGCGGAGCGCGAGGCCCTGGCGCACGAGCTTGAGCTGCTTGTCGCTGACGCTCGGCTTGAGCGGGCGATAGACGCCGAGGACAGTGTCGGACTCCTCCTCTTTCGTTCCGCCGCCGCGGAGCGCGTGCAGCGAGGGCGGCATGAACTGCTCGGCGGCATCCGCGGGGCGACCCATCTGCGAGGCGACGAGCATCACGATGTGATTCTGCACGGCGAGTTCTTTCGCGAGCCGCACGGTCTCGCTCATCTCGTGGAACGAGTTCTTCCCGTCGCCGTGCGCGATGCGATCGACGTGGTCGACGACGACGAACTGGCACCCGAGGTCGACGCCCCAATCGGTCCAGCGCTTGAGGCCCGCGGCGTTGATCCGGCGCGTCGTGGCGAAATGCGCGCGCTCACGGACCCACGGGTCTCTCTGCCACGCGATATGCCGCTGCACCTTGCCCATCGCGTCGTGCCAGACCGGCGTGCCACGAATGTCGCCGGCGGCGAGCACGACCTTCGGCGGCACGTCCATCGCCATGCACGCCCACTTGACGCGGAGCACCTCGGGGCCCTGCTCGAGCCCGATGTACAGCCCGCGAAGGTTTGAGCGAATCAGCGAGTCGAAGAGGTTCTGCAGGAAGAGCGACTTCCCGCCGCCAGTGCGCGCCGCGACGAGGATGAGGTCGCCGGGGCACATCGGCCCGGCCAGCGACGCAAGGTCGCGCCACGGGTACTTCGGGTACGACGTCGAGTCCTCGTGAATCCGCGCCGTCGCGGCCGAGAGCTGCTCCTCGACAAGCATGTCGGCGTCGGGCATCTCGGCGCGCGCCCGGCGCTCTCGCTCGTCGTCGAGACTGAGCACCGGCCCGGTGCGGTCGTAGTGGTTCAGCGGTGCGGTCATTCGGACCTCATCGCGGCGAGGCCGCGTTCGTTCAGGAACCCGTGCTCGTCGACGAGGGGATGCTGAATCCACTCGCCGAAGGTCTGCGCAAAGCGCGCGAGCGAGACGAACCGCGGCTCGGTGCGGTCGAGGTAGACCTCGAGATGCTCGCCGAGTTCGGAGTCTGTGTGACCGGCCTTGCGCAGCGGCGCCAGTGCTTTGGCGGCTTGACCAGCGACCCCGGCGAACGATCCGGGGCCGTACTTCGACTCCCACGCGGCGCACGTCGGTGTGAGCCAGGACTCGCGCGGCGGGGCATGCTCCGCGGGCTGGTCAATCGCCCCGGCCGAATCCTCGCCGCGCGGTTTGCGGCGAGAAGACGGTCGTTGGTCGTTGGTAGTAGGTCGTAGGTCCAAGGTCGGAGCGCGAGACTTCTGCGAGACTCCCGCGACACTCTCTATAGAATTGCGCGAGTCTCCCGCTGGCGTCTCGCTACCATTCCGCGAACCCGTCGATGATGGGCCTGGAAGAACGTACTTCGAAGGCTTGTCTACCTTCTGATGCCGCAACCAGTTAGCGACCTGAATGATCTTCTGCCCGCTGTCGGAAACGTACCGGATGACCCTGCCGTGTCTCGCGAGAATCTCCAGAGAGTCGCGCGCGGTTTCGCTGGATTCTGGGAAAATGAAGCCGTCGATCGTCTTCACGTTGTCGACGAGGCGACCCGCGTCGTCAGCCATGCTGATCAAGCCGAGGAACACCAATCGGTCGATCGAGGCGAGGGGGGCGAGCTTCTCGTCGCCCCAGAATTCCGGCTTGATCGTGCGGATGCGCGTCATGGGCGGCGCCTCGTTGCGCGCGCGAGAATCCGACGCCGCCTTGCCTCGTCCTCGGACGACGACGGCGGGGTCGTGGGGTGGGAGATTCGGGCGAGCACACGGCCGAGAATGGTCGCGATGTGCTCGAGCTGGCGCGGGTAGCTACCGCGGGACGGGAGGAGATTCGGCCGGTCGATCAGCACGGCGCCGCCATACAGCCAGTCGGTATCCGACGTCGGGAGTTATCCGTCCTAAATCGCGGACTGAACCGGACACGACTCGCGCGATGCTGCGCCGATGACGGCGCGACACCAACATGCCGCCACCGAGGTGTCATCACGTAAGTGCATATAAGATGTAGCGATGCAACTCTCGCGACACCTGAATTAGAGAACACTGTCGCAACTCGGCTCATGCTGCCGCCCCTTTTCGAGCGTAGACGTCCTCACAGTTCGGGCAGCGGCCGAGAGACCTGACAAGGCCCTCGGTCAGCGCGACGCGACGGATGGCCGGCGGCACAATCTCGCCACAGAGCGTCAGCGATGCGCCCTGTAGCGGCTCGCCCACGCGATGGACGACCGAGAGGCCATCGGTCCGCCGGTAGTGGCAGTTTACCCACGCCACGAGGCGACCAGCCGCCAGCGGGACGGCATCCTCGCGCCGCAGCTCGGCCTGGACCTGTTTCCGCGCCGCCGCCTCGATGCCGCGCCACACCTCGACTTGCTCGCTCGTGGCTGGCATCAGTCGAGGCCCTCGGGGAACAGCACATCCGTCGCGACGACCGACCCGTCGCCGGGATACGCGAAGGCGCCGAGCGATCGAAGGTGTCCGACCATGTTGTTGAAATGCCCGTTCTCCGTGTAGCCGGTTTCGGCGGCAAGGTCGGCCCGGCTGATGGGGTTGCCGAGCCCTCGGTCGATCACGACGCGGAGCAGCTTGCCCTCCGACGCGGAGACCTTCGAGAGCCACAGGGCGTGCAGATCATCAAGCGAGCTGACCGCGTTCCGGCTCGCGTCGGCGATTGCTCGGCCTTCGTCGGTGAGCTCGATCGTGCCGTCGCCCGGGTAGTTGAGGTAACCGCTCGTGCGCAGCGTGCCGACCATGTTGTTGAAGTGGCCATTCTCGGTGTAGCCGGCCATGAACGCAGCGTTGACCCGCTTCACGGGCGAGATGCCGAGCGTCTCGAACAGCGCCAGGCCGTCGAGAATCCGCTGCATCGCCTTCGACACGCCTTCCGCCTGCACTGCCGCCGCGCGCGAGACTGCACGCGGTGTAACCCTCGCCGGCGACAGAAGGGGCGTTTTGTTCGATGTGACAGATTCTGTTCGCGGGATGTGGCCGTTGCCGTTCGGCGCCGCGATCGCTTCGAGATTGATCCCCTCGAGCGCGGCGAGGGACTCGACGAGCGGCTTCGCGGCGCGCGCGACACCGGCGACCGCGCGCCGTATGTGTGCGAGGCGAGGGTTGACGTCGACGAGGATCGCGGAGGCCGCGGCCTCCGCCGCTCGCTTGATCGCCCGCTCGTCGACAACCGTCTTCTCGACGACGCGCGCGGTCTGTTGCGCCTTCGTCAACTGCGTGCGCAGCGTCGCGATCTCTTTGCGTAGCTCCTTCGGGTCGTCCGCCTTCGCCTTCTCGATCGCCGTCGCCATGTTCGCGCGGAGCTGCTCGAGATCGATCGGCGACAACTCGCGCACGGGCGACGCCTGAGCGCCGAGTTTCGGCGTGCTCGACGCGTCGAAGGTCCACTTCGGTCCGATGCTGATGATCTTGCTGACCTTGAGCCACGCCGGCGACCACGCGTGCGGATGGCCGCGTTCGAGCTTCGGCAGCTCCGCTTCGATGTCCTCGCCGTCAATCCCCTTGTCACCGATCCACGCCTCGACCGCTTTCCGTTCGTGCACGCCGGTGAGCTGGAAGACGAAGAGCAGCTCGGCCAGGTTGAGGACCTTTTTGTTCACCTCTTGCGGGCGCTGCGAGATCATCGAAATGCCGATCCCGAAGTTGCGCCCGAGCTTGGCGAGGCGCGTGAACGCGTGGAGCATCAACGGCTCGTCCTTCCCGGGGTTCTGCGGGACAAACTCCTGGCAGTTCCCGGTAACGAACACCGTTCCATTGCGTCGCGCGACGAACGCTCCGGATGGAACCGTAACACAGTAGACGTTCCCGCTATACGCCACGGAGGTGCGGCGATTCCGAACCCAATGGTCGCGAGTCTCCGATATCATCACGACCCACTGCCCATTCTGCGGAACGAGCTTCTTGACGGTCCGGACGCCGAGCCTGGTCGCGATCTCCTGAAAATCGTCGGCGAGTCCCTCGCTCAGGCCGGCGTAGAACCGAGACCAGCGCCCCGCCTTCGCAGTGCCATCGCCCTCAAGGAGGCCGAGGTACAGCACCTCGAGCTGGCGGCGCGTGCAGTCCCGTAGAAGCTGACGTGGAATGCGATGAATCTCGTCGCCGAGAAGTGCGCGAAGTGCACGGGAGAGTCTCGCTCCGAGGTAAAACTGCGAAGATTCCACTCCCCGTACAGGTCCCTGAGGAGCCGACGTGACGCGCGCCGCTCGCGCGTAGTCCCCGACGCAACCGAGGCGCGCAAGAACGGTCCGCATCGTCTCCACGACCGGTTGGCCCATCTTCACCGTCGACGACGATTGCTGGATACCGATATACCCGCGGGTCCGGTCGTTGAAATAGCCATCGGTGATCACCCAGCCAATCGTACGAAGGAGATCGTCGGGAACGTCAACGCCTTCGCCGTACGGCGCTTCGCCGCTCGGAATCTGAAAGTCGCGAGGGAGCTTTGACGCTTCGCAGAAAGTCCACGGATAGAGCTTGTATCGTTTCGGGTCGTGCTGAAACCTCCGCATCACGGCGCGATGACCAGGCGTCGCGAGGCAATCGATGGAGGTTGTTTTCAGGTGAACGAGATCGCCTTTGAACGGCTTCTCGATTACGCGCGAGATAGCCTCGTTCGCGTACCGTCCAGACGTCGGATCGTACGCAACGACCTGTTGGCCGGCGGAGAGAAGATCAATGCGCTGCCAGCCGCCCGGGGTGAGAATCTCTGTGTCGGGAGTCAGGCACTCCTCGAGGAAGACGTGCACCGCGGACGGCGCGGACTTCTTGCGGAAGTAGAACCGCTCACAGAACGCCCGGGCGAACCGTGACTTGTCGGCGTCGGACTCGAACTGGGAGACGTCGATCACGCCTGAGATGCCCCGGTCCACGATCGTGTCGGCGACGAGCTTCCCCGCCGTCGGCTCGAGCGGGACGTCGCCCTGGAGCCCGCCGAAGACCGGAATCGGAATGCCGGCGTCCTTGCCGTCCGCGGCAAGGCGAAGCGCCCACCAGTTGCCGACGGGGTCCAGCACGACGAATTGCGCGCGCGCGCGGTGGAATTCTTCGGCGAGTTTCTGCGCGGCGTACGACTTCCCCGAGCCGCGGCGGCCGAGGAAACCGATCGCCTCGGTCACGGCCTCGGTCGGGAGCGACAAGTCCGGGGAGATCGTCAGCCGGCTCACGGGGTCTCCGGAGACGAGACAGCACGCAACTCGCTGTCGGATATGGGAGTTAACTCGGACGGCAGCACGGGCGATTGCCGGCCGTCGCCCCATTGCACCCAGAGCGACGAATTGATGCCGTAGTCGGTGATAACGCATTCCTCGCCGTCGCACGTCGGCCGCGAAAGTGGCGGGTAGTGCATGTTGCGCGTGAACACGCATCGCATGCCGACGGCGAGTGCTGGCGCTGAGTGCTCAGCCATCGGTCTGGGTCTCCGGGGACGCAGCCAGAGGACGTAACTCGCGGGCGTCGGCGCCGATCTGCATGCCGTCAGCGAACTGGATAAGAAGCCAGCCGTCGTCATCGACGCGAGCGATCGTGCAGATCCCGCCCGATCTTGATGTCCAGTCGCTTCGGCTGTGGAACACGGCTCGGTCTCCTATCTGGAACGAGACCCGAGCGGACGAGTTTTCGCTCATGCAACCTCCGCCAGCAGTTCGAGTTGACCGAACGGCGCTATGGCAGGAGGCATGTCGGCGGGGGCGAGTTGCCACGCCCACAGGCCGCCTTTCGTGTAGCCGACGTGTCGAAATCCGGCGCGCAAATAGCAGTAGCCGAAGATCATGGCCCCGCGACGCTTCACACCCGGCACTTCGCGCGAATCGACGAAACTCACCATGCCGAGCGGCGGCGGTTCACCGAAGATGCCGCGTGTTCGCGCCACAGCTTCCAGAATCAAATCGCTCGCGACCTCGGATGACTCGTTGCGAAAGAGAGAGTTGACCCACGCCCCTGGCCATGCATGACGGACGTACTGAGCGAAGGGCCAGCTTGTCACCCATAGGGCGTCCGCGTCGCGCGTGAGCATCACAGCGCAGCGACCGGGCGGAACGAACTGCGGCGAGCCAATCTTGCGCCGGTTGTAGTGGCGATCTGCGAGCGGCAGAGCTCTCGCGTCAACGCGATGCGACGGGAACCAGCGCTCACTCATGGTCTGGGGCTCCCGTAGAAGGCGCGGCGGCGGCGAGACGCTTGGCAGATGTACGCGGCCTCGGCGGCAAAACGCAGCGCGGCGGCGGTAATGGCGGCGTGCTCTGCCTGCTCGTAGCGGCCATCGGGGTCGCTAAGCTCCTCGTCAAGCCACATCAGGACGTGCTCCTCGACCATCTCGGCAATGTTCTTCGCCGATGGTAGTTCCATCGCCGCGAACGCATGCACCGTCACAGTCTCGGGCAGGTCGCCTTCGTACGCGTCGCCCCAATTCTCGACGGCTTCATCGATCGACGTTGCCACCAACTGCTCACGATCAGGCGAACAGTCATAGAACAGAATCGGTCGCGGCGTCCCGGCGTCTCCTGAATGGGGGCGGTCGCTCATCGGGCCGCCTCGTATTGCTTGATAAAATCCGCGACCACTCGCACGCGCGACGGGTCGAGCCGCTTGAAGAACTCGATGGCACCGAGACCAGAGCGCGCGTATTCCTCGTGCCAGACCCACATCGCCACGACCTCCGGGCGCGTCAGTTTACCCATTGGGGTCGGTCTCCGAACCTGCCGGGGCGACGGCGGGGCCATAGTCAGCGATGTAGCGCGGGTCCGCCCACATGCAGGCATCGCAGATGAATACTTCCCATTCACGATTCGCGTATTTCTCCCACGCGCTGGCGACGTAATAGCCAGCCGTCATGGAGCCAGAGGGCGGCACAAAATCGCGAATCGGGCGACGACAACGCGAGCAGCGGCCGTAGTGAGCGTCAACCCGAGCACGAACCCACGCAGGAAGCTGACTGCTAGCCGCCTCGTCGATGATTCGCAGGAGCGCGCTAGCATCTTGATACGCGGGGGTCCTGGCGGGAGGGATCGGTCCGGCTGGCGTTTCGAGCACCGTCATACGAGATATGACAGACTTCGGATGAGCGCGCCGATTTGGGCACGCGCTATAGTTCCACGAGTCGGTCCACCGGTAACCGCAGACCCGACACTGAAAGTCGCTCATGCGTTCTCCTCTCCTGCGGGTCGGATTGGCTCCGGGGAAGCGCCCAACAACGCTTTTCGCAAGTCGGCGCGGGCTTCCATCTCCATCGCATGCACGGCGAATAGGTGGTCACGTTGCGCGCTCGACATCTCGGGAAGGCGCGTCAGTTCGCCCACCTTGTCGATGCACGCCGCGTATCTGCTGAGCATCTTGTCTGCCTCCTGCGCGGTCGGTCTCTCTGCTCTCGCGGTGGCGAGGTCGGAGCGCAACTGTTCGATGTCCGCGAGACGAAATCTTCCCGGATACTTCGCGAACTCCTCGTCCGTCCACATCTCATGATTGGTGCGTAGAATTGCGTCGATGCGATCCAGCGCCGTCTCGCCGTCTGGTGTAGGGACGCGCCGCACGCTCGCGACGTGCCATCCCTGGACGATGCCGTCGCGGTCGAAGCGAATGTCCAGTCCTTCGGGCGAGTGAACGTCAATCACGGTTCCTTCACCTTCACCGTCTACCTGTACGCGGTCGCCAACGCGGTAGCTCATGGCTTCTCTCCCAAGAGCGCAGCGCGACGTAACCGCTCGATTTCAGCGACGATCAACGCGCCAGCTTTCACCAGTTCGCGAATGCGATCGTCAGGCGTTGGCTTCCAGAACTTCGCGTCCCACGGCCATCCGAATGGGACGCCCGCGTGTGTCCTGTCTGGCCGGAATGCTTTGGGTGTCGCGTACATGGCTGCCGCGCGTGCCAACTCGCCGTAGTCATGCGCGTCGTCGTGCTCCTGTGACCATCCTTCCGCCGACACCTGCCGATCGCGTTCTGCCGTGATGAGGACCAGCGCGTCGGCCTGACTCAGTGTCGGTCTCTCAGACGAGAGCGCGCGAAGTCGTTCGTGGGAATCGCAGAGTTGTATGCAGACGCCGTAGAACCAACCCTTGCGCTTCTCTGGCGCGTGGATTCGTGCGTACTCGCGAACTTCCGCGATCATCTCAGCCGAGAGCGTGTCGGGGGACGAGACTGGAGACGTCATCCCCATGTGCGGTGCACCTCCTCGACGTGCTCTAGACCGTCGTAAT
>DASYSS010000070.1 GCA_036003045.1 Gemmatimonadaceae bacterium | reverse complement strand
GCTCGAGAAGCACCGACGACCTGTCGTTTCCCTTGAGATCGCGATATTCCTGAAACTTGCCGAGCGACAGCGAATCCGGACGCGTCGTATAGGACCGCGGTCCAAGCTCGGCGGCGGCCGAGAACGTGCCGCTGCCGGGGGCGAGTACCACATCGCCAGCGCGATGCCCGTCGCGACCTGAACGAGGAACACCGTTAGCGTCGCGCTGCCGAGCGTATGCCACCAGGTGAGGCCGCCGGGCATCTTGCGGTCGAGGAGATCGCGTTTGATGCCGGCCAGATCGATGCGTTCGTCGATCCAGCGCGTGAGCCCGTTCACCCTCAGGCTTCCACACGTTCGGGGACGCCAAGCCGGAAGTCGCGATATCGGACGTAGACCGCGGCGTCACGAATCTGGACCTCGAGCTCGTCGAGCGGGCGCGGGGGCGGGCCGGCCAGCACCGCTCCCGTCTTCACGTCGAACTGACCACGATGGCACGGACACGCGAACGTCTTCTTGTCGGGAGCGAGCATGTACCCGCAGCCCAAGTGCGTACAGTGTCCATTGTACGCCTTGAACGTGTCGCCGTCTTCGGTGTAGAGCCACACGCTCATGAGCGCACGGCTCTCGATCCACGCGTCGTCCTGCGACACGACGAAGTCGACGCGAATCGGAACGCCGATGTCGAGCGTCGCCGTATCGTCGGCGACCTTGATCCAGTCCTGCGTTTTCTTCGTCTGGAGAACCGGCGAAATGAATGAGCCGAGCACCGGCACGCCGACCAGGACGCCGATGATGGCCGCACCGGCGCCACTGACGATGCGCATGAAGCCTCGGCGTTCGATGGCGGACGGCTCTGGTCGGGGGGGAACATCTCGAGCTTCGACGCTGTCCGGCACATCACCTCCCCACGCAGCAAGGGTCGGGCGGCAAGACTTCCCTGGACCAATGTTCCGTCTGATCGAGGAAAAAGTCAGTCAGGGTTAGCCTTACATAGGTAAAAAAACTCCTCTCAGGATTCTCTGATCGTCCGTTGGGGGCTCAATCACCGCGCAGCGCGATGACCGGATCGATTCTCGTCGAGCGGCGCGCGGGAATGCCGCTCGCCATCACGGCGACGATCGTCATCACCGCGGCCGCGAACGCGAACACCGTCGTGTGAACCGTGCCGAGCGAACCGACTGTCGCGGCGAGGACGCGCACGGCGCCCGCTCCCACGGCGAGGCCAACGGCTAGTCCCACCAGGAGCAGCGCGGCAACCTGGACGCCCACCATTCGCAGCACGTCCGCCGTTTGCGCCCCGAGAGCGATGCGCACTCCGATCTCCTTCGTGCGCTGCGCGACCATGTACGCGAGCACGCCGTAAAGGCCGATCGCCGCGAGCAGCGACGCGACCACCGCCAGTATCCCCAGGAGTTGCGTGGCGGTCTCCTGACTCTTGAGCGGCCCTTCGATGTAGTCGGCCAGCGGCATCGTGCGGAACGTGGGCACGCTCGGGTCCACCGATTTCACGGCCTGTGAAATCGACCTGACCGCCTCGTCGACCGAGCCGGCGGTTCGCACGAGGAACGTGTAGCCATTCTCCGGCCGAAAGACCTGCCGGACAGGAACGAAGAAGAACGGAGTCGGTGGCTCGGTCACCCGGTAGTTCTTGGAATCATGCGCGACACCGACGATGGTGAACCATCGCCCCCACCCATGCACGCGCACACCGAGTGCGGCGTGATCGTGCATGAATCGCCGAACGAACGCTTCGTTGACGATCATCACCGCGGTGTGCGCGGAGTCGTCGTCCGCGGTAAAATCACGACCCGCGATCAACGGAATACCGAGCGTCTTGAAGTAGTCGGGGCCGATCGCGGCGCGAAACAGCTTCATGTTCTCGCTCGGCTCGGGAGTGTAGCCCTCGACGCGCAGATCTTCCCACGATCCGGAGCCGAGGCTGAGCGGCACGTAGTCGGTGTAGCTCGCCGCCGTGACGCCCGGCGCGCGCGCCAGCCGCTCACTCACGTCACGCAGAAATGCGTCGCCGTGCGCCGAATCGTAGCCGGCCAACGTGATGCTCACCGAACCCATCGCGACCTGCTTGGCCGAAAAACCGGGCGACAGCGCGCGCGCTTGTCGGAAGGCGTCGTAGAAGACGCCGGCGCCGACCAGCGCGACCACCGCGAGCGCCATCTCCGCAACGACGAACGCCGCGCGCATCCGCGCCGTGCGTGTCCCGCCGACCGAGCCACGACCGCCCTCGGCGAATGCCTCTGCCGCATTCTCACGCGACCCCAACACCGCCGGCGCGATGCCGGCGAGTATCGTCACGACGGCGGCGAGCGCGATGGCGAGCGCGAGGACCTGACCGTCCACGTGCGGCGCGAGCACCGCGCGCGACGAGAACGACGGCAAAAGGAATCGAAGCGACCGTGACAGCCAAAACGTGCAGAGCAGGCCGAGCGCGGCCCCGCTCAGCGCGAGCACGGACGCTTCCGTCAACAATTGGCGCAACAAACGCGTGCGTGGAGCCCCGAGCGCCATTCGCAACGTGAGCTCCCGTCGACGACCGGTCGCGCGCGCGAGGAGCAGGTTGGCGCCGTTCGCGCAGACGATGAGCATCACGAGCCCGCATGCCGCGAGCAGCACGCCGATCGGCGCTCGCAGCGCATCTTGCAGACCCCAATGTGATTGCCACACGGGCATCAGGCGTCCGCCCATGCCCTTGCTGACGTCGCCGTTGGCTTTCGCCATGCGCGTAGCGAACGACTCGACCTCGGCGCGCGCGGCGTCAAACGTCACACCGTCGGAGAGGCGAGCGAACACCCGAAAAGTTCTCGTGCCGCGATCGTCGAGCCACCACGAGCCTGTCGGCACGATCTGACCGAGCATGCCGGCTGGTACCCACAGGTCGACTTCTTCGCCCGGCATGGATCCGTGAAAACCTGGTGGCGCGACGCCGATGATAGAGAACGGAAATCCGTTGACTTGCACCACGCGTCCGCGGATCGACGAGTCGCCTTGGAAGCGCGTCTTCCAAAGATTGTAGCCGATGACGATCGTCGGCTGGCTGCCGGCGTAGTCGCCCGGCGGAAACGTCCGACCGAGCGCCGGCGCGACGCCCATCACATCGAAGAAGTTGGCGGACACGAGCTCCGCGGGATGCCGCTCGGCACGCGTCCCGTCGCCGAGCGCGACGCCCATCGGATACGCGGCAGCCAGTCCATCGAAAGACTTGAGGTAGCGTCGAAAATCACGGTAGTCGAGCCACGACGTCGGCGTCCAACTGCCCGACGACGTCGTCGTCTCGAGCGCCATGACGCGGCCGGCGTCGTTCGCGCCGGGGAGCGGATTGAGGAGCACCGACCGCGCCCAGCTGAAGACGGTCGTCGTCGCCGCGATGCCGATCGCCAGCGTGAGAACGATCGTCGCCGAGAGCACCGGAGCCCGGCGTAGTTGGCGGAGCGCGTAGCGCGCGTCCATCGCGACCGACTCGGCGGTCGGCCACTGCCACACGTCGCGGCCCTGTTCGACGACGTTCGTCACGTTGCCGAACGCGCGGCGGGCGGCCGACGCGGCGTCCGCGCGCGACATCCCCTGCGCCATGAGAGCATCGATCCGCTCTTCGAGGTGCGAGCGAACCTCATCGGACAGGTCGTCGTACACCTGCCGCCGTCGGAAGAGTCGGTCGAAGAGGCTCATCGATCCTCCAGCGCGAGGATGAGATTGATGCCCTGAAACATGCGGGCGAAACTCGAGATCTCGTTGGCGAGATGCTTCGTTCCGGCGCGTGTGAGCGAGTAGATGCGAACACGCCGATTGGTGGACGACACCCCCCACTCGGCGCTCACCAGACCGTCCTTGAGCAGACGCTGAAGCGCCGGATAGAGCGAGCCTTCTTCGACCTGCAGCAGGTTGCGGGACGCTTGCTGGATGCGTTGCACCAAAGCGTAGCCGTGCATCGGCTCCTGTTTCAGCAAGCGGAGCACCATCATCTCCAGCGCGCCGGGAAAGAGATCGCGTGCGGCGGTGTCGGGCATGGCGAACGAACCAATTCGAGGGAGGACGACTGGCCTATTTGCTCAAGGCCTAGAGCAAACTAGGGTCGCCACGGGTGTCATGTCAAGGCATCGTCGCGCGTTGACGGCGTCGATCGATCACCGCGCGGGAAATCCTGGCGCGTCTCCGCTGGCGGCGAGGAAGGCATCGGCGTCTTCGATCTCGATGCTCCGAGCTCGTCGAGCGGTGTATCGACGGCCAGCGTCAATCGGCGCGTCTGGAAAGCGCCCGGAGCCGCCGTTTGTGACGGTTCTGCGTCGATCGCGTGACGATTGGCCGATGTCGGTGCCGCGGCGGGATTCCAGTTGTGATAATATCGTGGGGCTCATCCTGCGACCCGCGACAACCGTCTATGAACTATCGCGCGATTTGGATATCCGACGTTCACCTGGGCACGAAACACGCCCAGGTCGGCAAACTGCTCGAATTTCTCCGCGACACCGAATCCGCCCACCTCTACATCGTGGGCGATTTCGTTGATGGGTGGCAGCTCCGCCGCAAATGGTTCTGGAACGACGAGCACAACACGCTGATCCAGAAACTGCTGCGCAAGAATCGCAAACACACCCATGTCACGTTCATTACGGGGAATCACGACGAGTTTCTGGAAAAGTTCTTCGGAATCCCGTTCGGCACGGTGCGGCTCGTCGAGCGCGCCGTGCACACCGCCGCGAACGGAAAGCAGTACCTCGTCATCCACGGCCATCAGTTCGACGGGCTAGTCCACTTCAACCGCGTGCTCGAGCGCGTCGGGACGGTGCTCTACGACAAGATTCTCGACCTGAACGTCTGGATCAACCGGATTCGCCGGAGCTTCGGTTTCGGATACTGGTCGTTCGCTTCATATATCAAGCTGCGGGCGAAGCGCGCGGTGAAGTACGTGACCGACTACGAAGACACCATGCTTCAGTTCGGCCGCAAGAGTGGAATGGCGGGGGTCATTTGCGGGCACATCCACCGGCCGGAAATCCGACAGGTCGGTGACATGGTATACATGAATTGCGGGGATTGGGTCGAGAACTGCACGGCGCTGGTCGAGGATTTCGACGGCAACATCAGCCTCATTCGATTCCATGAAAGTGATGTTCACGGTGCAGGGCGAAGGTCGCGGCCACATGACGCAGGCGATCGCGATGCAGGAGATGCTGCAGCGGCGCGGCCATCACGTCGCCGCCGTCCTCGTCGGGTCCAACCCGAACCGGAGCCTGCCGGCGTTCTTTGAGGAAGCCTTTGCGGGCCGCGTCCAGGCAATCCAAAGTCCCGGGTTCGCCGTGCCCAATGGTCGCGGCATTTCCCTCCTCCGCACGGCCACCAACGCCCTGGCCAACGCTCCGACCTTTCGCCGCAGCCTTCGCGCGATCCACGAAAGGGTGACGAGCGTTCAGCCCGACCTGATCGTCAATTTTCTCGAGCCGCTGCTCGGCGTGTACAACGCCGCGCGGCGGCATCGCGTGCCGGTGCTCGCCGTCGGCCACCAGTTCATGCTGGACCATCCGGCGTTCGTGCAGGACCGCAAGCGATCGCTGGATCGCATCGGGATGGGCGCGTACGTCGCGCTGACCGGGACGCGGTCGGCGAAGTTGGCGCTGTCGTTCTACAAGGCGCCCGATCTGCCGAATCGACGACTGTTCGTGTGCCCCCCGATTCTTCGCCGCCAGCTCTTCGAGCAGCGCGCGGACTCGTTCGACGGCCATCTCCTCGTCTACCTGCTCAACGCCGGCTACGCGGGCGACATCGTCAACTGGCACCAGGAGCACCCCGAAGTGCCAGTGCACTGTTTCTACGACAAGCCCGGCGCACCCGACGAGGAACGCGTCGACTCGCACCTCACGTTCCACAAGATCCACGGCGAACAGTTCTTGCGCCTGATGGCGTCAGCGCGCGGCGTCGCCTGCACAGCCGGCTTCGAATCAGTGAGTGAGGCCGCGTACCTCGGCAAGCAAGTGCTCATGATCCCGGTCGAGAATCACTTCGAGCAGTTCCTCAATGCTTGCGACGCCGAGCGAACCGGCATCGGGTTGGCCGATACGACGTTCGCGCTTTCGCGACTGCTCGAGCCGGTGCGTCCCGAAGTAACGGCGACCTTCCGCGAATGGGTCGATCGGGCGGAGGCGATCGCGATGAATGCCGTCGAGACCGTGGCTGGTTTTCTGAGCGCCAACAATGACCCGACCCGTCTAGCCGAATAGCTTGACCGTCACGGCCTCGGGCGTCGCGACCGCGTCTTCGATCGTGAGGCGGATGCGGCGCAGGCGGGTCGGGGGAAAGCGGTCGAGCTTCGTGTAGCCAATGGTCGTGCCGCTCGACAGGTTGTGCCACGCGTCGCCCTCCGCCTCCGCGCCCTCGAGATTGTATCGTGCCACTCGTTGGCCGCGGGCGACGTTCTCGGCGAGACGGGCGACGCTCACGGTCACGGGCTCGGCGAGGTCGATCTCGAGGCGCGCGGTGCGATCGCCGGTCACACGCCACTCGTGCCGCCGCGCGCGCGCGAGGTCTTCGGCGAAGCGTGCGTCGCGCTGCTCGCGGAACTCGCGTAGGCGAGCGACGTCGGTCGGATGCAGCAGTCCGTCGCGCGTGGGCGGAACGTTGAGCAGCAGTTTTCCGTTCCGGCCGACCGACGTGAAGTAAAGGTTCATCAGCTCGTCGACGGAGCGCACGCGAGAATCCTCGCTCGCGTGATGGAACCAGCCGGGGCGAATCGAAACGTCCACCTCGGCCGGGCGCCAGACTGTGCCGAGTGGATCACCGTGCTGGAGCGAGTCGATGATGCCGGGGCCGTCGGCGCCGGGAAACGTGACGACTGAAGGATTCACGGTCGACCAATTGGGCTCGCCGGCCACACCACGCTCGTTGCCGCACCAGCGCACGTCGGGTCCGGCGTCGGAGAACATGACCGCGTTCGGCTGCAGCCGCCGTACGGTGGACCACACGCGCCGCCAGTCATAGACCTGCTTCTTCCCGTTCGGCCCCTCGCCGTTCGCCCCGTCGAACCACACTTCGGCGATCTGTCCGTAGTGCGTCAGCAGCTCCGTGAGCTGATCGATGTAGAGCGTGTTGTATCGAGCGGAGTCGCCGTACGCCGGGTTGTTGCGATCCCACGGCGAGAGATAGAGGCCGGGCTTGAGCTCCTCGGCGCGGCACGCGTCGACGAATTCACGCACGACGTCGCCGCGGCCGTTGCGGAAGGGACTCGACGCGACCGAATGCCTCGTCGTCGCGGTCGGCCAGAGGCAGAAGCCGTCGTGGTGCTTGGCCGTGAGGATCATCGCGCGGAAGCCGGCGTCGCGCGCGACGCGTGCCCATTGTTTGGCGTCGAGCGACGTCGGCGCGAATGAACGCGGTTCCTCGCGGCCGTCGCCCCATTCGCGATCGCTGAACGTGTTGACGCCGAAGTGGAGGAACATCGACAGCTCGTCGCGCTGCCAGTCGAGCTGCGACGGCGTGGGCCGCGGCCGGTTGTTGGCCATCGGTCCCACCTCTTCGCGAGTCCGCACGCACGCGGCGACGGTGGCGGTCGCGGCAACTCTCACGAACGCGCGCCGCGACAGGCCTCCTCCGCTTTCGCGCGCGCCGCTCATCTCATGTACTTCCAGTTCCTCGCTTTTCCTTCGGCCATCCATTCGATCGCCTGCGCCAGACGCTTGTTGCGCGTCGCATCGGTCTTCGCCTCGGTCAGCCATTCGACGTACTCGCGTCTGTGGCTCGGAGAAAAGGCGTCGTAGGCCGCCGCCGCTCTCTGGTTCTTCTTCAGCGCGGCTGTGAGGAAGGCCGGTGTGCGAAGCGGTGTTTTCCGTTTCGGCGGTTTGCGCTCGACCTTCGCCCCCGTGTCGTTGAGTTCCTTCGCCTTTTTCAGATAGCCGACGAGCTGCTTCTTCGGCGGCAGGTCGGCGAGCCTAGCGATGCGTCCGAGCTGATCGGTCGGACGTTCACTCTTGAACTCATCGCCGAGGACGAGCGGCGACTTCCAGAATCCGAAGACGCAGTACTTCTTGAACGCCGACATCCCGCAGAACATTCCCTTGTAGTCGAAGTGCGGGGACTGCCATTTGATGCCCTCGGTCACGTCGGGCACGACTTCGTGCACGGTCGCTCGCAGATACTCGAGGATCGGTTTGGCGTAGTCGGGCGCCTTGGCGATGTACGCGTCGACGCGCGCGTCCTTGGTGCCCATGGCCTGTTACCAGAGATGTGGGACGACGTTGGCGGACCGCACCATCGGATCACCCGGCTTGCATCCGAACGCAGCGGCAAAGGCGGGGAAGTTGGAGAGCGGGCCGTTGTCGCGCCAACGCTCCGGGGCGTGCGGATCGACGACCGCGCGCGTGCGCATCGTTTCGGGGCGGTTGTGCGTGCGCCAGCTTTGCGCGTACGCGATGAAGAACCGTTGCTCGGGCGTGAATCCGTCGATGAGCTGCTTCGGCCGGCCGTTTCGCTGTAACGCGCGCTGCAGCGCGTCGTATCCCGTGAGGATGCCGCCGAGGTCGGCGATGTTTTCGCCCTCCGTCAGCTTGCCGTTCACGTGGATCGTGTCGATCTGGATGTAGCCGTTGAACTGATCGATCACTTTCTGCGCTTCCTTCGTGAACTTGAGTGAGTCGGTCGGCGTCCACCAATCGCGCAGGTTGCCCTGCGCGTCGTAGTGACGGCCTTCGTCGTCGAATCCGTGCGTGAGCTCATGACCGGCCCAGCTCCCACCCAAGGCTCCATAGTTGGCCGCGTCGTCGGCGTTCGGGTCGAAGGTCTGCGGCACGAGCGCGCCGGCCGGGAACACCATCTCGTTCTTGGTGGGATCGTAGAACGCGTTGACGGTCGGAACGGTGATTCCCCATTCCGTCGTGTCCACCGCGCCGCCCGGCCGATTCGCCGTCCGCTTCCACTCGAACGCGTTCGCGCGCACGACGTTGACGACGAACGGCCCGTCGGTCGTCTCGAGCGCGGAGTAATCGCGCCACTTGTCGGGGTAGCCGACTTTCTCGTGCATCTTGGCCAGTTTGTCGAGCGCTTGCTTCTTGGTCGCGTCGGACATCCAATCGAGCTTCTTCACGCGCTCGCCGAACGCCGCGCGGATGTCGTCGATGACCGCGCGCGCGCGGGCACGTGCTTGGGGCGAGAACGTTTTCGCGATGTACGCCTGTCCCAGCGCCTCGCCGATCAAAGCATCCGTCG
This sequence comes from Gemmatimonadaceae bacterium, assembly GCA_036003045.1. Classification (NCBI taxonomy): domain Bacteria; kingdom Pseudomonadati; phylum Gemmatimonadota; class Gemmatimonadia; order Gemmatimonadales; family Gemmatimonadaceae; species Gemmatimonadaceae bacterium. Next base: position 56,688 of record DASYSS010000070.1, on the reverse strand, counting down.
TGCGGGCGCAACGCTTCCAGCGCGGCAGCAGTTCCTTCGCGCCGCTGAAGTGCGCGTTGAACTTGAAGTTCTCGTCGACGAACGGTTTGCTGAGGTACGACGCCGAGCTCGAAAGCGCGTGGTAGCGCAGGTACGCCTTCCAGTCGTCGAGCGGCGTGTTCGTGATGAGGGCGTCGACCCGCTTCAAGAACGCGGGCTCGGCCACGTTCACCTTACCGACCGGAACCGTGACACCGACTCCTTTCAGATACGCCGCCCAATCGACGTTCGGAGCGGTGTCGTGGAATTTTGCCATCGTCATCACGTGGTCGGTCGCGGCGGGATCGCGCCGTTCGACCCGGGTGAGCGACGCCTTGGCCATCTCCGTCTCCAGCGCGAGGATCTTACGGGCATCGGCGCGAGCCGTCGTGGCATCCTCGCCCGCCAGCGTCAGCATCTTCGTGATATGGTCGACGTAGAACGTGCGCGTCGAGTCGGACGACTTGTCGGTCTTCGTGTAGTAATCGCGGTCGGGCAAGCCGAGCCCGCCGGCGTCGAAGCCGGCGATGTAGCGGGAGGCGTCGTGCACGTCGACCTGCGCGTAGTACGCGAACCCGACGTCCGCGCCGCCCATCTGCATGTGACCGATCGTCGCGATCAGCTGCGGCCGCGTCTTGATCGAGTCGATAGAAACGAGGATCGGTTTGACGGGATTGAACCCGTCGCGCTCGGCCGCCGCCGAGTCCATGCACGTCGCGTAGAACGTGCCGAGCTTCTTCGTCGTGTTCTGTGCCGGGAGTGAGGCACGCTTCGACATCGCGTCGTCGAGCACCGAGCGCACCGCCAGCTCGTTCCGGTCGCCCATGTCTCGGCCGACGCCCGACGACGAGTAGGCCGCCGGAATCGTGTCGTGAGCGAACCACGCGCCGTTGGCGAAATCGAAGAAATCGACGCAGGCCTTCGCGTTGCGGTTCATGTAGGCCGGGTCGATGACCTTGAGCGGCGGAAGCGCCTTCTGCGCCGAGGCCGATGCCGACGCGGCCGCCAGGACCACCGCCGACAGGATCGTGGAGCCGGCGTGGCGCCAGCGAAGATTCGGATTCATCGTTGTGGTGGCATTGGGGTATGGTCTCGTCGAACGTAGTCCCCGGCTCGAAAGCGGTCAAACGCCGCGACGGGCAGCCGCCGGAACCGACCTACCTGAACCTCTACTTTCGATAGATGCGATCACTCGCACGCTCATTGGTCATACTCACGCTGCTCTCCACCGCGTTCGCCGGACGGGCGGCCGCACAGCGTCGGCCGCGCCCCTTCACGCACGCCGACACGCTTCGTGGGAGCGATGGACCCGGGCGGGCCTGGTGGGATGCGACGTTCTACGATTTGCACGTCGCCGTGAGTCCTTCCGACAGCAGCATTCGCGGCTGGAACGCCATCACCTATCGCGTCCTCAAGCCGGCGAGCCCCCCCGAGATGCAGATCGATCTCCAGATGCCGCTCGAGGTGGACAGCATGGTGCAGAGCGGCAAACGCGTCACGTACCGCCGCGACGGCAACGCATTCTTCGCGGCGGTTCCATTGCTGCCCGCGGGTGCGTCGGGCACAGTGACGGTTTTCTACCACGGCAAACCGCGCGCGGCGATGCGTCCGCCCTGGGACGGCGGCTTCATCTGGCAGCAGGACAGCCTCGGCCGGCGTTGGGTCGCGACGGCGAACGAAGGACTCGGCGCGAGCGTGTGGTGGCCGAACAAAGATTACCTGGCCGATGAACCGGACAGCCAGCGGATCGCGATCACGGTGCCGGACTCGATGATGGACGTCTCGAACGGCCGTCTGCGGGCGACGAGGCACAATCCGGACGGCACGACGACGTACGAGTGGTTCGTCACGGAGCCGATCAACAATTACGACGTGGAAGTGAACGCGGGTCAGTACGCGCACTGGAGCGACACGTTCAACGGGGAGAGCGGCCCGCTCACGCTCGACTTCTGGCCGCTCTCCTACCACGCCGACACCGCCAAGGTGCAGTTCCAGCAGGCGAAGTCGATGCTCGCCTGCTTCGAGCACTGGTTCGGCCCGTACCCGTGGTACAAGGACGGCTACAAGCTGATCGAGGCGCCGCATCTGGGCATGGAGCACCAGAGCGGCGTAGCCTACGGCAACAAGTTCAAGAACGGCTACAGCGGACGCGATCTATCGGGCACCGGTGAAGGACTGACGTGGGACTTCATCATCGTGCACGAGAGCGCGCACGAGTGGTGGGGGAACAGCATCACGGTGAAAGACGCGGCCGACGAGTGGATCCACGAAGGCTTCGCGAACTACGCCGAGGGACTGTACGCCGAATGCAAGGATGGGAAAGAAGCCGGCGCGCAGTACATCATCGGGAGCCGCCGCAACATCCGGAACGACGGGCCGATCATCGGCACCTACGGCGTGAACTCGGAAGGGTCGGGCGACATGTACTACAAGGGTGGAAGCATGTTGCACACGATTCGCCAGCTCGTGGCCGACGACGAGAAGTGGCGCTCGATCTTGCGCGGCATCCAGTCCCGGTTCCGGCACCAAACAGTGATGGGACAGCAGATCGAGGACTACATGATCCAGGCATCGGGCCTGAATCTCAAGCCGGTCTTCGAGCAGTACCTGACGACGCCCAAGGTTCCAGTTCTCGAATACAAGCAGACGACGGGGGGCACCGCGTACCGATGGGCGGAAGTGGTACCTGGCTTCGCGATGCCGGTGCGCGCGAACGGCGTGCTGATTCATCCGACGGAAGCGTGGAAGACCATGCCGCACGTCGACACGCTCGCCGTGGATCCGAACTTCTACGTCGTTACGCGGAATCTCGATGGGACGACCGGGTGACCGGAAAACCGGGCACCGGGATACCGGAACGGCGTACGCTAGGACGCCGGGTCACGCGGTTCCCGTATCCCGGTGCCCGGTGACCCGGTGACCCGCGAGATGGACCTCGAGCAACTCGCGCAATTCGGGGTGCATCGGGAAGTACTGACGCCCCTCGTCCGCGCGTTGCGCGTACGTTGGCGGGAGTTTCCCGTGCTCGAGCACCCACCGCACGACTCGGCCGAGCGCGTCGACCTGCGCCAAGTCAACGCGGTCGCGCAATTCGCCGATGCTGTCCGCTCCCGCGGAGTCGACCTGCTCGACGAGGATGACGTCGCCCGTGTCGATGCCCGTGTCGATCAAATGAATCGTGCAGCCGACGGGCGTCCCGGTGAACGCGCTCCACTCGGTCGCGTTCATGCCGCGAATTGGCGGCAAGATTCCCATGTGCGCGTTCAGCGTTCCGAGGGGCGCGACGCTCAGCATGCGCGCGCGAAGAATCCCGTAGCCCGCGTACACGAACAGGTCGGGACGCAGCGATCGAACGCGCTCGACGTCGGCCGGGTCGTCGCGCGATTCCACGATGACGGTCGGAATGCCCCGCGCCGCGCAAAAGGCCGATACCGGCGTGCCTGAATGGGTACCAACCGTCCCCGCGGTGCGACCCGTGCTCGCCCGCATTGCGGAGCTCGAGCCGTTCGACCGCTCGCTCGTTCTGACCCCGAGCACGCGGCGGGCGACGCTCACTAGACCGCGATCGCGCACGTGCGTGCGCATGCGCTCGAGCGTCGACGGCTCCGGAAGGCGGCGCACGACGACGCCATCCGGACGAAATCCCCAACTCGACCACGCATCGAGAAACTGCTCGACTTTGTGTCCGTGCTCGTCGGCGAGTAGAACGACGCGCGGACGTTGAGCGCCGCCGGAGGCGTGCACCGCGGATGGCAACGCGCGCGGCAGGCCCGTCGGAACGTCGGTCGCGGTGTCGTGGCCTCGTACCGGAAGATCCGTCATGCCCGCGAGCGTGCGTCGCTTCGCGAGCAGCGCGTCGATGAAGAACTTCGCGGCCCAATTCGGTACGGCGAGATGGATGTAGCCGCCCCACAACGGGTCCGAACCGCCGACGCCGCCACGAAGACCGGGCTCGCTCGAGCGCATGAGCTGCGCGCGCTTGACCAAATCGAGCACGGTGAAGGCGGCGCTCACCAACGCGGGGTCGCTCTCGAGGCGGTGAAGCTCGAGCCAGATGAGCGCCATCTGCGCGTTGCCGGTAAGGCAGGCGTAGGTCGTCGTTCCCTTCCACTGCGCGTCGAGCCGCCCAGGGAGCCACTTCGAGATGCCGACCCGGCGCGCGACGGCGCGAGCCGCGCGCCGAGCCGCGGACATTCCGCGCTCGTGCCCGAGAACCCGCGACATGAACAGCACGCCCCAGATCGTGTAGGCGATCGTGTGCGTGACGGCGTCGCGCGTGCCCGGCGGTCCCTCGAAGCCGCAGTCCTCGATCCAACCCGTGCTGTCGTCGACGTGCGCCAGCACCCACTCGAGATGGCGGCGCGCGGCGTCGAGGTAGCGCGCGTCGCCGACATGCTCGCCGAACTCGGCGATCCAACACGCGGCGTGCGCCATGTACGTGTACGTCTTCCCCGAACCGTAGAGGTGCTTTCGCCACGCGCCGTCGTCGTCTTGGGCGTCGATCAGCCAGTCGGCCACACGGCGCGCGGCGCCGAGCGTCGTGTCATCCCCGGTCGCGCGATGCCATCCCGTGAGCCCGTTGAGAATCTGCGCCGAGTTGAAGATCGAGGGTTTGTCGCGATTCTCGGCGATCTCGAGGCCGGGGAAGGCGCCGCTCGGAAGCTGCACGCCGAGCAGGAATTCGATGCAGCGTTGCGCGCGGCCGCGGTAGCCGCGCATTCCCGCTTCCGACTCGAGCGCCAAAAAAGTTGGAACGATGTATCCGGTCGTTTCGGGGTACGACGACGACCAGCCACGACCGACGAGGAACCTCCCTGAAACACCGCCGTCCGCCTGCGCGTCTTGCGCGCGCGCCAACCACTCCGCGGCGGCGACGAGATGTTCCTGCTCGGATATCCCCAGCAGCGCATTTCGATTTCGGTGGACGAGCCCGTCGCTCAGCGCGCCGAAGGACGCGGGCTTCCACGCCTTGGCGTCGCGCAACGTCTTGAGGATCGTGCGCGCGTTATCGAAGCCGCTCATTCATTCCCGACGGAGGTGGAGGAGAATTGCGCCGACGCCACGACGGGCGCTCGCGGCGGACGCACGCAGGGGATCCGTCGCGAATACTAATCCCGGTAGACCGGTAGACCGGTAGACCGGTAGACCGGTAGACCGGTGGACCGATGGACCGGTGGACCGGTGGACCGGTGGACCGGTGGCGGGGACGATCGTATTCTGAGTCGTGCAGAAATTCATGCTTTCCCTGGCGATGCTCGCGGCGTCGCACCGTCTGCCGGCGCAGCAGCTCGAGGCGCTTTGGTATTCCACCGGCGCCGAACGAAGCACCGATAGCTTCCTCGTCCACGCGAGCCACATCTCGATCGTCTCGCCGCAAGTGTTTTCGTTCGACAACCAGGGAGCGATCCACGGGCACCTCGACAAGCGCTTGGTGGACACCGCGCACGCGCGCGGGGTCAAGCTCGTTCCGCTCGTCGTGAACCCCGGATTCAACCAGCCGCTCATTCACCGAATCCTCAACGTCGCGTCCGTCCGTCGGCGCGCGATCGAGAGCCTGGTCGCGTTGTGCCGCGACCAACACCTCGACGGAATTCAGTTCGACATCGAGAACGTGAACGTCGTGGACAAGAACGCCTTCACAAGCTTCGTCCGCGACGCCGTGGCGCGACTCCACGCGGCGAACTGCTCGGTCTCGGCGGCCGTCGTGCCGCGCACCGGCGAAGATCCGGGTCCGAGCGCCTATCACAAATGGATCTTCGAGAACTGGCGCGGCGCGTACGACTACAAGGCGCTCGCCGAGTCGCTCGACTTCCTCTCGTACATGACGTACGCGCAGCACACTGGCGGCACGCCGCCGGGCCCGGTCGCCGGGTATCCGTGGATGGAGGAATGCCTGCAGTACGTTCTCTCGCTGGGGGTGCCTCCCTCGAAGATCTCGCTCGGCATTCCGTCCTACTCCGACCATTGGTTCGCCTCGTACGACTCGGCGAACGGCGCCCGCTCGAAGGCCGGTGACTCGGAGTTCTCCAAGATCGATTCGCTGGTCCGAACGTTCCATCTGACGCCAACGTGGGACGACCGTGAGAAGTCGTCGTACGCCTTCTGGAGCAACGCGGGCGTGTTCGAGCACGTGTGGATCGAAGACGCGCGCGCGTTCGCGGCCAAGCTCGAGCTCGTGCGGAAGTACAAGCTGCGCGGATACTCCGTGTGGGTGCTCGGAACAGAAGACCCGCGTGTATGGGAGCTGCCCCTCAACTGAGACAATCGCAGCCGATCGGCGACTAGCGCGCGGCTTTGTCGCCGAGCTCGAACGACACGTGAACGTCGGGGGTCGCGACCGCGACCGTGCCGTACAGCGGTCACCGCCGCTTGAAGCCCTCGACGAGTGCCGCGGCGCTGGCGCCGTCGGTGCCCCAGAGCGTGAAGTCGAGGCGAACGGCGTTGAGCGTGGTGAGGTCGGTGCGCGCCTGCTTCGTGCGATCGACTTCGCCGTGAATTCGCACGGCGACGCGATCGAGCGGGGCGTTCGTGTCGCGCGCGATCACGTGGACGAGCTCTACGCCGCATGCCGCGACCGCCGTGAGAAACAGCTCCACGGGCGTGATCTCCTCGCCCGGGCAACCGTTCTGCACCGGTCCGTCGACGATGAAATGGTGGTCGCGCGAGCTGACGAGGACGCGGCCGAAGACGTCGGTCGAGCGCGCGCCGACGTCGTACGTGCGAAGAGTGGAAGCGGGAGCGGTCATGGTCGAATCATGTCGAAGTCGGACGTCGTTGACAAACGAGCCGCGGCGACGCGCGTCACGATCGCCCTGGCTTCTCGCGAAACAGGGCGACCACACGCGGATCGGAACGGAGACTGTCGAGCACGGGATCACTCACCAGGTGTTGTTGGAAGTGTGAGTCCCCGGGCGGATCGAAGCGGCGCAGCAGGCGAATGGCAGCTTCGCGGCGCCCGGTCGACGCAAAACCCCACGCCAGGTACACGGCATCATGCACCGTCGGATGCAACGTGTCGGCACCGGCGATGGCACGCGTGAGAAGTGTGTCGGCCGCGTGCCGGTCGCCGCGCCGCCACGCAAGCTCGGCGAGGCCCGCCCAACCCTCGACACGATCGGGCCCGGTGCCGATGTTGAGCATCGCCTCGTATTCCGTCGCCGCGAGCGCCCACTCGTGCCGCTCGCGCCGCGTCAAGCCGAGCGCCCCGCGCACGAAAATCTGGGATGGATCGACCCTCGTGCCGCTGTCGGCCCACACCAGCGCGGAATCGACGTCGTGGTTCCATAAATAGACGAGCGACAAATAGCCCATGGCATTCGTCTGTCGCGGATTGAGCGCGATCGCGCGGCGATACGCCTCGATCGCGCGCCGCGGCACGAGACTGTCGGCCCACACGGTGCCGAGCACGACCCACGCATCTGCTTTGGTCGAATCGATCCGGATGGCTCGCTGCACCGCGTCGAGCATCCCGCGCCGCGTACTCGGCGAGATGCCTCGCAGCGCGAGAGCGCGGGCAAGCCACACTTCCGCGCTGGTCGTATCCAGTTCAACCGCCCGCTCGCTCGAGCGAACCATCACCGGAACGAGACTCTCGACCGGTACGCTCGCGATGTGGTAACGCCAGAGCTGGGCGAATTGCACGGCGCGCGCCAATCCAGCCCACGCGCCTGCGAAGTTCGAATCACGCGCGATCGATGCGCGATAGAGATCGATGGACCGGCCGATCGCGGGCTCGCTGCGGCGCACCTCCTGCGCCTTGCCCTTCATGAACAGATCATACGCGAGCGAATCGTCGGTGCCGGGCCAGCGATGCGACGATTGCGCTTTGGCCGTCGGTCCGATGAACGTCGAGTACATTCGTGACAACAACGCCGTCGCGCCGAGCACGAGCGCCGCCGCAACGCCGATCGTCGTCGCACGCCGCCTCGCGCGGGCGGACATCCCGGGCGCGCCCTGCTCGCGCGGCGGCGCCAGGATGGCGCCGGCGAATTCCCCGGCGGTCGCGAAGCGATCCGCCGCGGCCCGGGACAGCGCCCGCGCGACCGCCGCTTCGACGTTCGACGGAACGTTGTCTCTGAGCACGTGCACGCTCGGCGCCGGCGCGGCCATCCGCTTCGCGATCACGGCCTGTGCCGACGAACCCGTGAACGGCGGTTCGCCGGCGAGCATCTCGTAGAGCAGGCAGCCGAGCGCGTAGACGTCCGTACGGCCGTCGACGCGCTCGCCCGACGCCTGCTCGGGACTCATGTACGCCGGCGTTCCAAGCGCGATTCCGGTCGCGGTCAACGAATCGTTCGCCGCTTCGAGCGACTTCGCGAGACCAAAGTCGGCGACGAACGCGTGATCGCCGTCGAGAAGAACGTTTTCGGGTTTGATGTCGCGGTGGACGATTCCCCGTTCGTGGGCGTAGTCGAGCGCCGCGGCGACTTGCGACGCGATGCGCACCGCGTCGTCGATCGGCAGCTGTCGCTCCCGCTCGAGCTTCGCGCGCAGCGACGCGCCGCGCACGACGGGCATGACGTAGTACAGCAGGCCGCCGGCCTCGGACTCGCCCGAGTCGTAGACCGGGAGGATGTTGGGGTGCTGAAGCCCGGCCGCAACCTGGATCTCGCGCAGGAACCGCTCGGCGCCGAGCGCCGCGCCGACGCTCGAGTCGAGCACCTTGATCGCGACGTGACGGTGATGGGCGACGTCGTCCGCCTCGTACACGGCCGCCATCCCGCCTCGGCCGAGCTCGTGATCCACCCGATATCGGCTGCCCAGCGCCGAGGGAGAGAGCATGGCCAATACTAAGAACCGCGGGCGCGATTGGCGATTCGAGGTCCTCCTTCGCCAGCGGGCCAACGGCCCAGGGCGTAGAATTAGGCGTCCTTTTCCCTTCCCCGCACAGACGATGCGCCAACTCCAGTCCACGCTCCGCGCGGCGAGCCTTCTGACCGCCGTCGCTTCACTCGCCGGCGCCCAGGGTCGCCCGACCGTCAACCAGCCTGGCCGAGCGGTTCCGTTGACCGCCGTGCGCAGCGATGCCGCGCTGCCGCCGGATTCGGTGCTCGCCCGGTCGCTTGTTTTTCGCTCGATCGGTCCCGCGGTCATGTCGGGACGAATCTCCGACATCGCCGTCGTCGTCGATCCGAAGGCGTCGAGGGCCCGCATCGGCACCGTCATCTACGTGGCCGCGGCGACAGGCGGAGTCTGGAAAACGATCAACGCGGGCGTGAATTGGGCGCCGGTCTTCGATTCGGTGCGCACCGGCTCCGTCGGTGCGATCGCCGTCGCGCCGAGCGATCCGAACGTCGTCTGGGTCGGCACCGGCGAAGCGAACAACATGCGCAGCTCGTCGTGGGGCACCGGCGTCTACAAGTCGACCGACGCCGGAAAGACCTGGTCGTCCGCGATGCTGCCGACGTCACAACACATCGGCAAGATCGTCATCGACCCGCGCGACGCGAACGTCGTCTACGTCGCCGCGGTCGGCCCCCTCTGGGCGCCGGGCGGCGAGCGCGGTCTGTTCAAGACGACCGACGGCGGCAAGACGTGGACGAACCTCAAGGAAATCAGCAAGTACACGGGGTTCACCGAGATCGCGATGGATCCGTCGAACCCCGACGTGCTCTACGCGGCGTCGCTCGAGCGCGAGCGCCGCGAGTACGGATTCCTCCCGGGCGGCCCCGAGACGGGAATCTTCAAGACGACCGACGCCGGCCGAACGTGGACGCAGCTCAAGGAAGGTCTTCCCACCGGCGATATCGGGCGCATCGGGATTAGCGTTTGCAAATCGAAGCCGAGCACTCTGTACGCCACGATCCACGCGAAGCCGCCGGCCGCCGGTCTCTACCGCAGCGAGGACGGCGGCGCGACGTGGAAGCAGATGAACGACCAGGACGGCACGGCGTGGTACTACAGCCAGGTGCGCTGCGATCCGGCGAATCCGGATCACGTCATTCAGCTCAACGCGCAGTCGCGTGAATCCAAGGACGCGGGCAAGACGCTCACGCCGTTCGCGGCGGGGGGCGTGCACAGCGACCATCACGCCCTCTGGATCAGCGACGACGATCCGGAACACATGATCCTCGGCGGCGACGGTGGCATGTACACGACGTACGACGCCGGGCGCACGTGGGATCACAATGAGAGCATCGTCGCCGGACAGTTCTACGCGATCGCGGTGGACGACGCGCAGCCGTTCTACAACGTCTACGGCGGATTGCAGGACAATCAGACGTGGGGCGGCCCAAGCCGCACCCGCACGACCTTCGGCCCGACGAACGCGGATTGGTTCCGTATGGCGGGCGGCGACGGCTTTTACGCGGTGCCCGATCCGCTCGACCGTGATCTCGTGTACGCCGAGTCGCAGCAGGGCGGCGTCGTGCGCTACGACGCGCGTACCGGACAGACGAAGAACATCCGTCCCGCGCCGAAGCCGGGCGAGCGTTTCCGCTTCAACTGGAGCGCGCCGATTCTGCCGAGCAAGCACGACGTGAAGAGCGTGTTCATGGCGGCGCAGTTCGTGTTCCGGAGCACCGACCGCGGCGACTCGTGGGAGAAGATCAGCCCCGACCTCACGCGCGGCATCGACCGCAACAAGCTCCCGATGCGCGGCGGCGTTCCCGACTCGACGGCCCTCGGCCGCAACGAGGGAACGGCGGAATTCAGCAACATCTCGACGATCGACCAGTCGCCGCTCAAGAAGGACCTGCTCGCCGTCGGCACCGACGACGGCCTGATCCAGGTGACGCGCGACGGCGGCAAGACGTGGACGAAGACGGACAAGTTCCCGAACGTCCCCGAGACGACCTTCGTAAGCCGCGTCGTGTGGTCGAGCGCCGCCGAGGGAACGATCTACGCCACGCTCGACGGTCACCGCAGCAACGACTTCAAGCCCTACGTCGTGAAGAGCACCGACTACGGCACGACGTGGACCTCGATCACGAGCAACCTTCCGGATGGCGGCTCGGTTCAAGTGATCCGCGAGCATCCGCGCCAACCGAATCTGCTGTTCGTCGGCACGGAATTCGGCGCGTACTTCACGGTGGACGGGGGCGCGCGCTGGACCCAGCTGAAGAGCGGCATCCCCGGCGTTCCCGTTCACGACATGCAAATCCAAACGCGGGCCAACGACCTGGTCGTCGGCACGCACGGCCGCGGCATCTTCATCCTCGACGACCTCTCGCCGCTCGAGAATCTCGCGCAGGCCAAGCAAGCGAGCGTCGCGTATCTCTTCCCGGTACAGGACGCGCTGCTCTTCCAGCCGAACGGCAGCCGCAGCTCGGGCATGGGCTCGCGCGGCTTCACCGGACAGAACCCCGAGCCGGGTCCGCACATCGACTACACGATCAACAACGTGCCGCCGTCCGCGAAGGTCTCGCTCACGGTGCTCGATCAGAGCGGCGCGCCCGTGCGCGCGTTGCCTGTGAACAAACAGCCGGGCCTCTATCGCATCTCGTGGGACATGCGAGTCGGACCGCCGCTCACGGGCCCGATCGACACGCTCGCGTTGGCGAACGGCGGCCGCGCAGCAGGCGGTGGCCGCGGCGGCCGCGGAGGTTTTGGTGGCGGCGGAGGCGGCGCGCCGGCCGGTGGCGCGGCTGATTCCGCCGGTCGCGGCGGACGTGGCGGTCCGGGCGGCGGCGCTGCCGCGGATTCGACCGGACGCGGTGGCGGGGGCGGGGGCGGGGGCGGTGGATTCGGCGGAGGGCGCGGCGGTGCGGATGGGACGTTCCCCGCTCTGCCGGGCCGCTACATCGCGCGTCTGTCGATCGTGCCGGCAGAAGGCGCGCCCACGACGCTCGATCAATCGTTCGCTCTGACGAAAGACCCGATGGTGATCCTCAGCGACAACGAGTTGAAGCAGCTCTACGCGTTCCGCCTTGGCGTCGTAAAGCTCCAGCGCGATCTACGCGACCGACAAGCCCAGCTCGACACGGCGGAGCGCACACTCGCCGCCGCGAAACGGGCCGCGGATTCGGCGGGCACGAAGGTGACGCCCGAGCTGAAGACGCAAATCGCCGCGGTCGAGAAGGAGCTCGCTGACATCACGCGCGAGATGGGCGCGGCAGGCGGCGGCCGTGGTGGTGCCGGTCGAGGCGGAGCGGTCGGCGGCGGCGCGCTCGCCGCAGGTGGCGCTGGCGGTGGTGGACGTGGTGGTCGCGGCGGCGGTCGTGGCTCCGGCGGAGGCGCTGCGCCTCAACAAGCCGGCACCGCGAATGCGCCGGCCGCGGGCGGAGCCGCGGCTCCTGCGGGCGCGGGAGCCGCCGGCACGGCGAGCGACCAGGATCAGAACCCGACCGGACCCGTTGCTCCAGAGAACATTCAGGCGCGACTCGGCACGACGACCGAGCTGCTCAACGCCACCTTCAATCCGAACCCGGAGCAAAAGCGACTGTTGCAGACGCTGCCGGCGGATTTGGACAAGCAGGGCGATCGTGTGAAGAAGGTCTCGACCGATCAGCTGCCTGCTCTGCTCAAGGCGCTGAAGGACGCCGGCGTCGAGGTGAAGACGCCGTAGCCGAGGCTCAGCGACGGGCGGCGGTGATCGGTTGCCGCTCATCGCCCGCCGGCGGCGTTGAATGCGTTTGCGGCAACGAGTCGAGCATCGACTGTAGCTCCTGAAGCCGAAGCGCCGACTTGCTGTTGTAGCATGCCGCGCGGTCCCGCGCGTAACGCACCTTCGCGCCGACGTTGTGGCACACCTCGTCGCGCGTCTGGAGCCATTTGCGCTGGGCGTCCCGCACTCGCTCCACGGACGGCGGGTCGGGCGCGTCGTCGGACACCTTCGCCTGTTTGCGTAGGCCGGCGATCACGAGCTTGTAAGTGTCGTTGACCTGGTTGTCACCCTGCTCCAGGGAGGCCCGCAGACAGGCCTTCTGGTCGGCGGCATCAGCCGAGCCGCACAGGTCGTTCGATCCACCCGTCTTCGTGACGTCGGTGACGGTCGAGTTGAGCGGATGACTCGCGGCGAGCCGCGTCACACGCTCTGGAGAAGCGGATGTCGTTTTTGCGGTCGCCGCGCTCGCGGGCGACCGCGAAGTATCCGCCGTCGTGTCCGCTCCCGCCGCGCTGTCGATCTTCTTGAGCGCGAGATCGCCGGAGGCGAGGCCCGCGCTATCCAGGGCGGCGGCGATCGTCGTCGGATCGGTTCCACCATGCCGGAGAATGATGAATGCCGCCGTCACCACGGCCGCGGCGACCGCGACGGTCGCGACGAATCGGCGGCCGAAGAACGACGGCTGCTTGAGGACGATGTACTCGTCCGTCTCGCCCGTCTCCACCGGCTCCGGCGCGATCGGGGGCGCGATTCGCGCGCGCACCGGCGTCGTCGGTCCCGCCAACGATCGAAGGACGGCGATGAAGCCGTCGATGTCCGGAGTGTCGTCATCGTGGCTGTAGTGCGAGAGCGCGTCCACGGCTTCGATGACGCGCCTCGGCAGATCCGGGCGAACTTCGGCGAGGAGCGTCATCCCGGCCGAGCCGAACGGGAAACCGGCGAGCATCGTCCACGCGAGACGACCGATCGTGCGCGCGTCGTCGGCGAGGTTGGTCGGGACGTCGATGGCGTCGAGCTGCGGCTCGAAGGTGAACAACGCGCGCCCGCTCCCCTGCTGGAACACGAGACCGGCCGGCGTGACCTTGCGATGCACGATCCCGTTCGCCCAGCCCCAGTCGAGGGCCGCGTTCAGCTGCTCGAAGATCGACGCGAGACGGTCGGGCGAGATCGTGTCGACCATCTCCTGCGAGGAGAGCAGTTCTTCCAGCGTCGCGCCGCGCACGCGGGGCCGCACGGTCGCGAACGTGTCGCGCGCGATTTGCCGTCCCTCGAGCACCGGCACGACGTTCGGATGTCGCATGGCGGACTCGCGCCGCGCGTCCGCCTGGAGCTGCATCATCAGGCTGGCGGCCTGCCCCCACGGCGCGCGCACGATGTCGATCGTCACCTCGCGGTTGATCGTGCGATGACGCGCGAGATACGAAATCGAGTCGCTCGTGCTGCGGACCTCCGAGATGATCTCGTAACGCGATTCCAGCTCGGAGAGATCCGGAACGAGCGGCTCCGGTTCGGTCGGCGGCGCAGGCGGTTCCCGCGACGCGAGAAAGCGCCGCCAGTCGAGTCGCGGGCCTTGCGATTCGTCGCTCAGGTTTCCACCGCTCGTCCGCTTTCTCGCTCGGCGCGGACGTAGGTCAGCCAACCGTAGGGATCGTCGACTGCCCCGCGCGCGATATCGAGAAAGCGCTGCTGAATTTGCGTCGTGATCGGCCCGCGTCGGCCGTTGCCAATCTCTATACGATCCACGCTGCGCACCGGTGTGACTTCAGACGCGGTACCGCAAAGGAAGACCTCGTCAGAGGTATAGAGCATCTCGCGCGGCAGTTCTTGCTCGCGCACCTCGAAACCCATGTCGCGCGCCAATTGAATGATGCTGTATCGCGTTACGCCGTGAAGCAGTGTGCCGTTGATCGTCGGCGTGTAGAGCGCGCCGCGGTGGACGAGGAAGACGTTCTGCCCCGAGCCTTCGCTGATCAGCCCGTCGGTCGTGAGCGCGATCCCTTCGGCGAACCCGTTGCGCAGCGCCTCCATCTTCACGAGCTGGCTGCCGAGGTAGTTGCCGGCCACCTTCGCCATGGCCGGAATCGTGTTCGGCGCGACGCGATGCCAGCTCGTCACGCATGCGTCGACTCCGTTCTCGAGCGCGCCGTGTCCGAGGTACGTGCCCCAGGGCCAACACGGGAGATAGACCTCGACCGGACTGTCGAACGGCACCATGCCCGCCGCCCCGTAGCCGCGTACGACCATCGGGCGGAGATAGCACGAGTCGACGTTGTTGCGTTCGACCAGCTCACAGCACGCGGCGACCAGCTCGTCGATCGAGTACGACAAATCCATGCGATAGATCTTGCATGAATCGACCATGCGCTGGAGATGGTCTTCGAGGCGGAAGATCGCCGGGCCGCGCGGAGTCGCGTAGCAGCGGATCCCTTCGAACACCGAGGATCCGAATTGAAGCGAATGCGCCAGGACGTGAATGGTCGCGTCCTGCCACCGAATGAACGCACCGTCGTGCCAGATCCACTCGGTCTCGGTGAGCTTGGCCACGAAACTCCTCGAGGAATTTTTTGAGGCGGGGGGCCCAGCTAGGCCGACACGGCAGTAATATCGCTAGTCGACGCCGAGTTCCGCCACAGTCAACGGTACCAAAGTTCCGTGAAGCACCATCGTCCGCCAGTAGCGGCGCTCGGCTAGCTGGCGGCGATGACGCTGATCAACGCGAAAGCCACCTCGTCATGGCCGAGATCCGAGTGGCCGCCGATGATCGCGTTGGAATCCAAATTGTAGATCCCGCGAGGCACGAAGCTGTACGGGCTGCTCACGCCCTGAAGCGCGACGGCCTGTGCGCCCGGCGTCTTCTGCGCGCCGTTCCGTCCGAGTCCGCCGTACGGGTCGTTCGCGTCGCCCAACGCGGCCGCGATCTGTCGCGCGATGCGCGACGCCAGCGGGTACGCGAGTCCGACGGCTTTGTCTTTCGCCGTGAAAGTGATCGCCGTCACACCTCTAACACGAACGGGATCAGTCTCGACGCGCCGATAGAAGCCGTCGTGCATTCCGTCGTACGAAACGGCGAATGCAAAATGCGAGAACGCCGCCTGGAGCAGGGTGAGCGAGTTCACCGGAAGCGGCGTAGAGCCAGGCGCTCCGGCCGCCGCCGCCGTCACCAGGCGGCAACCAAAGCTGTGCCCGGCGAGATGAATACGAAGCGCCTGTGGGCCGTCGGCCGGCCGCTGGCCGCGAATCCGCTGCAGGACGTCGTGTACGCCGCCCTGGCCGATGTCGCCCGCGCGGTTTTTCATCTGGTAATAGGTCACCAGATTCGCGAGACTCTTCGCGCCGTCGACCGCCTTGCCGATCCAGTCGCCGAGCCCGGCCGCCCCCCCCATCCCGGACGCGCCCGCGGCGCCCGGCGTCGGACGGCTCAGCCGACGCAGCAGCTCGTCGCCGCCCAGGGTGAAAAAATCGTCGGCGACGACCGGCTCTTCGTCGTTCGCGCTGTGCGGCATGAACGCGCGAACGATCCGCACGAACTCGTCGCGCGCCTCGAGCGAATCCGCGAGCGACGGGACCAGCGCTTTCGCCCGGGCAAGCGCCTTCTTCGAATCGGGCGTGTCGACGAATGAGGCGAGCAGATCCACCGCCGCCGTCGCGTCGGCGACGCTCGCCCCGCCGGCGCTCATCGACGCGGCGCCGCCGGGGATCAGCGACTTGTCGTCGAACTTCTTCGACGGCCAGAGAATCCCGCACACGATCACTTTCCGGCCGCGCACGGTGGCGCAGGCCGGCGACTGCTTGGGCAGGACCGCCGAGATGCGGTCGCCGATCGTCGTGTAGAGCTCCTCGGCTTCCGGAATGTCGTCGTTCCAGCCGTGCGAGATCACCAGCAGGTCGGTGACGACTTGGTTTCCCGTCGGCTTGGTGAGCGCGTCGACCAGCGCCGCGAGTTGGTCGTCCTTGTTGACCGCGCCGTCCTTCGTAAACTCGAGCGGGAAGTACGGGAACGGACCGATCTTCGTGGGAGAGGGCATCCGAGTCGCCTACACCGATTGAATGGCGCGCATGAGGTCGATGAGCCCCGCGCCTTGGAAGTAGCGTTCACGATTGAGGTCCGTCGCGGCCTTCATGAAGATCCGCTTCACCTCCTCCGACTGGCCGATGTACTCGCGGCGAATGGAGAGGAACGCGGCGATGGCGCCGGACACGTGCGGCGCGGCCATGCTCGTGCCGCTGTCCTCGACGTAGAGCGCGTCGCTCTGCGTGGCCGAGCGAGCGGCGTCGAGCGCCGCCCCCGCGCCGCATGAGATGATCTTTTCCCCCGGCGCCACCAGATCCGGCTTCGGCCGGCCATCGCCGGTTGGCCCCTTGGACGAGAAATACGACACGCCGTACACGTGCGGCATGTCGCGGTGTGTCGAGCCGACGGTGATCGCGCGGTCGGCGTTTCCGGGATCGTTGATACTCAGCGACAGTCCCGCCGCGACCGAGCCGCGGTCCAGCGTGTCGGCATAGCCGTAGCCGGTGTTCCCCGCCGCGACGACGACCACGACGCCGGATCGCACCAAACGGTCGACCACGTTGCACAGCGGACTCTGGCCGCAGGCGAACCATTCCGGGTCGAAGTCGTAGCCGACGCTCAGGTTCACGCCGTGGATCTTGATGTCCTTGCCATAGCCGTTCACGCGGTCGATCGACTCGAGCGCGATGATCACGTTGCTCACCGGCCCGCGCCCGTCCGCGCCGAGCACCTTGAGACTCACGATCGTCGCTTGCGGCGCGATGCCTCGAATCGCCGTCAGCGGCACGACCTCGCGAGTCACCGCGCCCGTCTCGTCGCGGTGTCGCGCCACCGCGGAAATCGTCTGTCCGCTCGGCACGTCTCCGAGGGTCAGCTCGCCCGCGATGATCCCGGCGACGTGCGTGCCGTGGCCGAAGGCGTCGACGAGCGGCGCGCCCGGCGCGCCGGGAGGCACGGTGAAATCCGCGTGCGCGAGCGGCGCATCGAGCAGCAGCGTCTTGTGTTTTCGAAAATGCGGATGGTCGCCCTGCACGCCCGAGTCGAGCACGGCCCACACGATGCGGCTGCCGCTCGCCGTGAACGCCGTGAACGCGGCGTCGGCTTTCACGGTGCTGACCGAGTGCGTGAGAAGCGCACGCACCTCGAAGTCCGGCCAGATGTGGAAGATTACTCTCGCCGGAGAGCTCGACGCTCCACCACCGCCTGCCGTCTCCGAGTCGAGCCGCACCAACGCGCGAATCGCGCGTCCGTCGAGGCGCGCGAAGACGTATTGGTCGCTCAGGTCCGTCTTGCGATGATCGACCCCGATGCCGGTGCTCGCGACTCGCGCGTCGGCGCCGGCGGCGAGCGCCACGGCGATCAGATCGGCGACGCGCTCGCGCGCGCGCTCTCGCCCGCCCGCATAGTTGATGTTGACGTCGATGACGACGTCGAACAACGCGTTGTCGCCTTGTTGATCCAGCAGCTCGAGCAGCGGGCGCGCGATCACCGTCCGGTCGAGGACGGTGGGATCGAATCGCGTTTCTGATTTCTTAGTGGCCATCCGGCAGGCTTGAGGGGCGAGCGATGGCGGCGGCGCCGCCAGTATGCTGAGCCAGACCAACGCCTTGGCGCAAGGGATATACGACGTCTCGCACAAGGACCGGACCCGCCCGACGGACGAACGATGGCGCGGGCCGACGCGTATTATCAGTAGTCATCTATCGTATTGGAGCTCACGTGGGCGTCGACATAAATCGTTCGTTCTCTCGTCGCGCGTCACGCGCCGGCCTCGCGCTTCTCGGCTTGGGCGCGTTGCTCGCATCGCTGCCGGGTTTCACCTCGTCCCGCCATTTCGCGCCCGGCCTCTCGTTCCGAGTGAATTCGCAGGTGAGGATCTATCCGGGCGACACGCCGCGCGGTCAGGACGACGAAGTGATGCGCGGTCGCGGCATCGCGGTGAACAACCATTCGCGCATCGAATTCCTGGCGTACACGCCGCTTCCGTCGAACGTCACGACCGACGACTACCTCGTCTCGCTCGACTCGGGAAAGGTCTTCATCAATCACTCGGCGAGTCAAACGTTCGCGCCGGCCAACGACACCTTCGGCGGACCAGCGGTCGTCGCACTCGGCCGAGTGCTCGGCGGTGGTCGCGGCGGGCGCGGTGGACCGCCGGGCGGCGGAGCGAACGGTGACGCCAACGGCGGTGGGGGTGGTGGCGCCGGACGCGCCGCTGGCCGCGGTGGATTCGGCCGCGGCGGCGGCGGTGGGGGCGGTGGCAATCCCGGCGCGGCGGGTCGCGGACGTGGTCGCGGCCGAGGAAGCGTCGGGCAAGGATTTCTGAGCCAGATCTCGCTGCTCGACGTCTCGTTCAAGGTCGAGAAGCTCGGCGCCGACTCGGCGATGGAGGGTCGCCCGACGCAGCATTATCGCATCACGAGCGATTATCGAGTGGTGTGGAGCGATCAGGGATTCCCGGCGCACGCGGTGACCGACGTGTGGACGACGTCGCTGCCGACGCTCATCCCGAATCCGTTCGAGCCGCTCATCGTCGCCGATCAATCGACGGACGGCCCGCTCATCGAGTACGCGCTCAAGCTGCGCTCGGCCCGCGCGCAGATCGAGGGCACGCCGATCAAGGTCGTGACGACCACCACGCTCGGCAACATTCGCGACATCGTCGGCTTTCAGAGTTTCGTCACGGACGACCCGACGGTCGACAAGCTGACGATCGTGCAGCAGACGCAAATCACGAACATCCAGAATGCCGACGTCGATCCGAAGCAGCTCGAGGTACCCGATGCGTCGAATGGCGATTCGCCGGGAAATGTGACGAGCGGCACGCCGGCGGCGCCGTCAGCGACGGGGCCGCGCTCGCGGCGTTAGATTCGCCCGCATGACGAATCGGGCACTATGGGCCGCCGCGGTTGCCGTCGGCGTATCGGCGCTGACGGCATTCGCGCGCCGCGACGCGGCTCGGGCCATCGCGCCGACGCATACGGTGTGGGACAGCGTGTACACCGCGGCGCAAGCATCGCACGGCGACTCGCTCTACAGGGGCGCGTGCGTCAAGTGTCACGGCGCGAGCCTCAGCGGCGGCGACGAAGGCTCGCCGCTCGTCGGC
The DNA here is from genome assembly GCA_036003045.1 of Gemmatimonadaceae bacterium. Taxonomy (NCBI): domain Bacteria; kingdom Pseudomonadati; phylum Gemmatimonadota; class Gemmatimonadia; order Gemmatimonadales; family Gemmatimonadaceae; species Gemmatimonadaceae bacterium. Next base: position 37,008 of record DASYSS010000070.1, on the reverse strand, counting down.
TCGGCGTTCCTCGGCAACTGGCGCGATCTCACGCTCGACCAATTGTTCGACAAGATCCGTTCGTCGATGCCGCCCGACAACCCGAAGTCGATCGCAACCCGCGACGTCGCCGACCTCGTCGCATACCTCCTCGCGCAAAACCAGTTTCCCGCCGGCGCGAAGGTCCTCACCGACAGCCTCGATCAGCTCAAAGACATCAAGATCACGACGACAAGGCCGTAGCAGTTGTCGGTCTAATGGGCGCATCCGTTGATTCGGTCAGGCTCCATGTCGCGGACTAAACCCGAATGGACTGGTCAGCATCTACGAAACGATACTGCAACGACTTCGCGGATTGGACGCATTTCGCGGAGAAGGTTTTTGTTTTAAAAACAGAAGCTTTGTGTTCTCTAGAACAAGTCCCCTCTTTCGAAGGGGCTTTTGTATTTCATTCAAGCTTTGCCTTTTCCGCGTAATCCGAGTCTTCCGCGAAATCCGCCAGCAGTTCAAGGAGACGTACCCGCCGGAACCGCCGGCACCGAGGCCGCCGACCAAGACAGCCGACTACCGAAGACCGGGCGGTTTTCCTCCGGGCGGAACGGGCTTCGCGGCGGAATCAGCAGCGGCCTTCTTCGTGCTATCGGCCGGAGTCGGCGGCGGCTCGAAATCTTTTTCAGGAATCGTGAACAGCTTGTCCTGCGGATCCTGATAGCCGAGGACGCGCTTCGACATGTAGTCGCCGACCTTGGGGCCCATCTTGAATCCTTCGGCGTTGCCCCCCGCGGCGATCCAGACGTTGTTCCAGCCTGGGTGGTGGTCGAAGATGAAGTTGCCGCTCGACGTGGACTCGTAGTGGCATGAATGCGTCTGCGCGATCGGCGCGTCTTTGAGCAGCGGAAAACGGTGTGCGACGAAACGGCGCGGGCCGTCGATCTGGCTTTGATTCGCCCAGCGATCGCTCGTGTCGGGGTCCTGCTGCTGCGGCGGCACGTCTTGCAGGTTGCCGAATCCTCCGCCGCCTCTCTGTCCGCCGGCGGCGTTTCCATTCCGACCGCCACCACCGCCTCGCCCACCCCTCCCGCCGGCGCCGCCGCGGCCATCGGCGTTGGTCGCGCTCGCGCCCGCGCCGGATGCGGCGCCCTGGGGCGCGGCAGCGGCGACGCTCGCATTGCTGATTCCGGAACCGGCGGCGGCGTTGGCGCCATTCGCGGGAGTGCCGCGACCGCCGCCCCGGCCGTCGGCGGCGACGACTTGATCCGGCGCGCGCTCACCGCCACGTACGCGGAAGCCCCGATTGTCGACGGGTAACGCGGCCCATCCGGTCACGCCGGGGAAGTTGTAGCTCGGGATGTTCGGGTACGTGAACCGATAATCACCGATCGGCGTCGCGAAGTAGCAAACGTACCCCATCGGCACGCGCGTCTTCTTGGCGAAGATCTCGGGAAACGTCTTGCCGAGCCACGGACCGACGGCGTAGACGAACGTGTCGCCGCGAATCGTCGCGCCGGTGTCGAGCTTGAGCTCCGTGAGACGTCCATTCACCGTCTTGCCGGGCGACGCGCGCCCGATCACGACTTTGCCGCCCAAGTGCTCGAACACCGCGGACACCGCCTGCGCGGCGCGGCGCGCGCGCACGACGCCGGCGTCCGGTTCGTAGAGCACGGCCGTGATGTCGTCCATCGACATCACGGGGAACGCCTTTCTCACGTCGTCGGGATTGAGGACCTGGTACGGGATCTTGTTCTTGTCCCACCAGACCTTGCAGCGGAGTTGGAAGTTGTCCCACTCCGATCGCATGATCAGATCGCCGGTAACGTGGAAGAGGTTGAGCCGCAGCTCGCGCCCCCATTCGTCGTCGAACTGAATCCACTTTTTCATCGCCTCGCGCGCCCAGAGCATCCAGACTTCGCCCAGCTCGCCGGGGCGGTCGCCGTACGACGAGCGCACGCCGCGCGTCTCGTCGCCCGACGTCGACCGCGCGTTGCCCGGGCCGTACGCGTCGACGATCGTCACCTTCGCGCCCAACTTGCGCAGGTTGAGCGCCGTCCAGCCGCCCCACGCTCCGGCGCCGACCACGACGATGTCGGGCGACTCCCCAGCGCGCACGAACGGCACGCGCGGCGCGGGCGCGACCTTTGGCTTCGGGAGATTCCCCCCGCCGACCAGCAACGCGCCGGCGCTCGCGCCGGCGACTTTCAGGAAGTCGCGCCGACTGGGAGGGGCGGCGTTGTAGCTGAAATCCGGATTCTCGCCCGCGACCGGGGGGGAGGGGGCCGGCAGCTCTGAAGCGTTCGGAAGAAGAGGACTCTCCGGCGGGGCGGAGTTCGCGTCGGGTGAGACTGAGGTCTTCGTCGGGTCAGTCGGCATTTCCGCGGTGGGGCTTGGGGGGAGAAACAGCGTGCAGAAGATGTCCTGAGGACCACCTCAAATCAAACGGCTGACCGGTCGCAAAACGCTGCGCGCGCGGTATTATTGGGCGCATGCGGAACCGCCGTCTGAAATTCCTCGCTTGGACGATGCTCGTTGCCGGCTGCATGTCGGCCGCCCCGAACGTGCGCCCGCCTCTCGGCGCCGACCTCGTCAGCGGCGCACTCACGGGCGCACCGCTTCCCCTCCGATTCGACCCCAACGCGCGTGTCATCCGGTCCACGGCGGCCAACCTGCCGGCCGCGTCGTACTCGAACGCGCAGGCTTCCCGCGGCGAATCGGTGTACGGCAACACGTGCGGCGCGTGCCATCAACCCGGGTCGCTCGTCGGCCAGGGGTTCGTCGAGACGTGGAGCGACCGCCGCGTCTACGATTTTTATGCCCTCGTGCGTAGCACGATGCCGCTCGACAACCCGGGCGGCCTGAAGGATCAGGAGTACCTCGACGTGATCGCGTACCTGCTCAAGGCGAATCACGCACCGGCGGGAACGGATTCGCTCGCCGTCGACACCACCGCGCTTCGTTCACATAAGATCGACGTTCACTATCCGTAGCTTCGCTTCTTGAGGACGACGCCGATGGTGATTCACTCGCGCGCGCTCGCGCGACGACTTCCGCTGGTCGCGCTGGCCGTCCTGCCCGCGATCGCGCACGCGCAGGCGTCGTCGCCGACGATGGCGCCGCTCAACGACCTGCCGAACCCGTACAAGACGGATTCGACGTGGGCCAAGCTGCCCGCGGGTCGCGTATGGGGCGCGACGAGCTCGGTCGCGATCGACCGCGACGGCAAGAGCATCTGGATGGCCGACCGCTGCGCCGCGAACAGCTGCGGCAACTCGACGCTCGATCCCGTGATGAAGTTCGACGAGAACGGCAACGTCGTCGCGCACTGGGGCGGCGGCCTGTTCGTCTCCCCGCACGGCATTCTCGCCGACAAAGACGGCAACATCTGGGTGATCGACTGCGCGTGCACCGGCGGCGGCCGTGGACGGGGTGCCGGTGGCACAGCCGGCGGCGCTCCTCCAGCTGCCGGCGGCGGACGCGCCGATTCAACCGCGCCGCCGAAAGGACATCAGATCTTCCAGTTCAGCCCCGACGGCAAGCTGCTGCGCACCCTCGGCAAACCCGGCGGCGCTCGCGATCCGGACTACTTCTTCCAGCCCAACGCCATTCTCATCGCGCCCAACGGGGACATCTTCGTCGCCGAGGGACACTCATCAGCCCCCGGCAGCGCAGCGCGCGTATACAAGTTCTCAAAGGACGGAACGCTGATCAAAGCATGGGGTCAGCCCGGCAAAGGCCCCGACGACTTCGACCAGCCGCACGCGCTGGCGATGGACTCCAAGGGCCGCCTCTTCGTCGGCGACCGCGGCAACAACCGGATCAAGATCTTCGACCAGGACGGCAAGCTGCTCGACACCTGGTACCAGTTCAGCCGTCCAAGCGGAATCTTCATCGACGCGCAGGACAATATGTACGTCGCCGATTCCGAATCGGGCTCGGTAAATCCCGCGCACGGCGATTGGAAGCGCGGCATCCGCATCGGAAGCGCGAAGGATGGATCGGTGAAGTACTTCATCCCCGATCCGACGACCAATGCGACCAACACCAGCTCGGCGGAAGGGGTCGCGGTGGATGCGGCGGGGCACATCTACGGCGCGGAGGTGGGGCCGCCGGTGTACGGGGAGACGGCGCACCTCAAGAGGTACACGAAGCCGTAGAGCAAACGGCGCGATGGGATCGCGGCCAGTCTGGCGGCTGTCTCGCACCGGGTGGGCTGGATCTGCCGCGAGAAATCGGACGTCTGAAATCCGACGTCTGACATCAGACCAGCTCTCGCCGGATCGAAGCCGCTTTGCGTAGCGCCGGTCTGATGTCAGATGTGTGACGTCAGACGTCCGATTTCTCGCGCGGATCGACGCTTCGCCGCGGCGCTCGACCTCGAATGGCCGAGCGCCGTTTGCTCTTCCTCGTCCTAGTGCTTGCTCTGATCGATCGGCTTCTTCGGCAACGCCAACGCGACCAGCGCGATCTTGTCGCCGGCTCCGGTCGCGAACACGATGTACTGCCGGCCGTCGTGCAAGAACGTCATGGGTACGGCTGAGTTCACGCTCGGCACGTTCACGGCGCCGACCTGTTTGCCGGTCGCCTTGTCGAACGCGTACAGCTGCGGCGTCGCCGCGGCCGCGCCGGCGCCTCCACGACCACCACCGCCGCCACGAGCCCCGCCGCGACCACCGCCGGCGCCGCCGCTGCGGCCGGTGCCGTGAATCACGAGCGTCTTTGTCGTGATCACCTCGGGCTGACCACCGATCGCGGGAATCTTCGGCAGCGTCACGCCCGCGAAGAGCGGATCGTTGCTCGTCTGATCGCGCCACCGATTGCCGTTCGGCACCCACCACTTCTTGTCGCCGGTGTTGAGATCATAGGCCGTGATACCGCCCATTTCCTTCGGCTTGAGGATCGACACGCCGCCGATGGTGGTCGTCGCCGCGATGCGTGAGAACGCGCCGCCGCGGCCTCCAGTCTCACCGGCTCCCTCAGCGGGCGGTTTGTAGCCCGGCGGCGGCTTGGTCGCGCCACCCTTGCCGCAGCTGTTGTGAGGCGACGTATAGGGAAGCTCCGAGCACGGATCGTGTGCGATCGCGATCGTGCTCAGTCCGCTCTGTCCACCCACGTAAATCATGCCCGTTTCTGGATCGGCCGCGGTGCCGCCGTCGATGTTCACACCGCCGCTCGCCCCGGGAGCGTACCACGAGCAGTTGTACTTCGCCGGACCACTCTTGCCTTTGCCGTCGAGCGGAGAGCCGGGAATGAAGTACGGACCCATGCGGCACTTCTGCGCCAGCTTGAGCGCCGAGTCCTTGATCGCCGGCGTGTAGTCGATGAGGTCGGACTCGAGCAAACCTTGCTGCGAGTAGGGCGCGGGCTTCGACGGAATCGGCTGCGTCGGCGACGTTTCCTCGCCCGGCACTTCCGTTTGCCCGACCGCCGTCTCGGCGATCGGCCAGATCGGCTGGCCCGTCACACGATCCAGGACATAGACGAAACCCTGCTTCGTGGTCGCGGCGATGATCTTCCTCCGCTGCCCGTCGATCGTGACGTCGAGGACGTTGGGCGCCATCGGCGTGTCGTAATCCCAGATGTCGTGGTGCACGAACTGGTAGTGCCACTTCCGTTTGCCGGTCTTGGTGTCGATCGCGACGACGCTGCTGCTGAACAGGTTGTTGCCGGGACGCAGACCGCCGTACTCGTCGGCGATCGGCATCCCGACCGGGATGTAGACCAGACCGAGCTCGGGGTCTCCCGAATACGTGGCCCACGCGTCGACCTTGCCCACGCCTTTCATGCCGATCTTGGAACCGTTCTTCCACGTGTCGGCGCCGAACTCTCCCGGCTGCGGCACGAGGTTGAACTTCCAGAGCTGCTTTCCGGTGTGGACGTCGAACCCGCGGATGAATCCCGGAATGTTGTGGTCGTGCAGTGGGTAGTAGCCGTGGATCGACGAATTGCCGACGACGATCACGTCGCCGATGACGATCGCCGGTGAGCTGTTTGCGATCTGGCCGTTCGCCGGATCGATGCCGACCGTGCCGTCGGCGCCCGTCTTCGTCGCGGCGTTCCACTTCTCACCCGGCCGCGCCTTTCGCGCCGGATACGCTTCGCTGATCTCGAGCGCGAACGTGTCGTCCACGGCGAGGGGCACGAGTGGATAGCCGAGACCCGTCATGAGATCGACGACGCCATCGTGCTTGTCGCCGACGTTCGGATCGCCCTTGCCCGTTTTGGCATCGATGATCGCGAGGTGGTAGCCCGGCGTCACGACGATCACGCGCTCGTTCGTGCCGTCGGTCCAGTACGAGAGACCGCGTCCGGCAAACTGCCGCGGCGCTTTCTGCCAGCGGATGCCTTCGTCGATGCCCCACTGCCAGAGCGTCTTGCCGGTCGCGGGGTCGATCGCGAACGCTTTGCGCCGGTTCGTCGCGACGGTGAGCAGCCGGCCGTCCGCGTAGAGCGGCGTCGTGCGGTAATACTCGTCTTCGCCGTACTCGGCGGCGTTCCACTGCCACGCCACCTGGAGCGAGTCGAAGTTGTTGGCATTGATCTGATCGAGCGCGGAGTATCGGGTGCTCCACGCGTCGGCGCCCCAGTAGCGCCATTCACCGGGCTTGTTGCCGCGCGCGAGCGGCAGCCCTTGGCGGGCATCGAGCAGCTTCGCGCCGGCGAAGGCGCCGCCAAGAATCAGCACGGTCATCGGAACGGTCGTTCCGATGAATCGCCGCGAGAACCAGCGTCGCGTCATGGCTTCTTCCTCTTTGGTGGTGGAGTCGTCTTCGGCTTGGCTTCGATGCGGTACTTTTTGAGCGAATCGACATCGGCCGGCAGCTCGTTCGGTCCGACCGGCATCGCGTTCATCTTGAGCAGGTACGCCATGACGTCGGCAACGTCTTCCGGCGCCAGGCTTCCCGGATCGTTCTTGGGCATCCTCGTGCTGACGAACGCAAATAGATCAGAGAGATGCTTCCCGCGCCACCACTGATTGAAGGTGGCGCCGGTATGGGACGCCGGCGTGTGGCAGGACCGGCAGCTGTTGAAGTAGACGTCCTTGCCTCGCGAAGCCTGCTCGTCCGTATAGAGGCCGTCGAGCGTCGAGGGACCCTTCGCCGTATCGGCGGCGCCGGTCTTCGTCGCCTTCAAGGGAGCGTGCCCGCTCGACGGCTGCTTCGTCTGGCCGGCAGCGACCGACGACGACAGCGCGATCATGGCACCCGTCAAGGCCAAAAACCTCGTCCTCATTTCGCCTCGGCGCCCGCCGATAGATCGCGCGAACCGCGCGTCAGCCGCCCGTAGACCGCGAAAACGCCCCACGCCGCGGTGACGATCACCAGCAGGAACATGAGCCCGCGGAGCAGGCTCGCGACGAGCGCGGGGGTGAGCTCCGGCACGTCGACGTGGTAGCTGGCGAGCACAGCGCCGCGGTCGAGCATCCAATGCCACGCCGTGTGCGCGACGAATGCCGAGAGGATGATCGTCCCCATTCGTTCCTTGACGGCGTGCGAGAAGAACCAGTTGAGCGCCGGGACGGTCAAGGCCAGCACCGCCAGCTGGCCCAGCTCTACGCCCACGTTGAACGACACGAGCGACGTCGCCAGGTGAGAGCCGGCGAACTGCAGCGACTCGCGCAGCGCGAACGAGAAGCCGAATCCGTGGACCAACCCGAAGCCGAACGCAACCAGCCACCGGCGTTCCAACTTCGCACCCACGATGTTCTCGAGCGCCATGTATACGATCGACACGGCGATCAGCACCTCGATCAGCGGCGGAAACCAGAGCGAGTCGGGGGCGAAGCCGGCCGCCGATGCGATGAGCGTGATCGAGTGCGCAACCGTGAACGCCGTCACGATCGCGATCAGCGGGCGAACGCGACGGAACGGAATCACGAGGCACAGCAGGAACAGCAGGTGGTCGAAGCCGCTCAGGATGTGCTCGAAGCCGAGCTTCACGAAGCTGAGCGCCGCCTGGCTCCAGCGCGGATCCAGGTGCACGAGGCCCGGGTTGCCGAGGTACTCGAAGTCGCGCTCGCCGCCGGAAGCCGGGAGAAAACGCAGCACGGTCGTCGTACGCACGGCGAGACGCGCCAGCGCGGGGTCGATCGAGAAGCGCGCGCTGTCCGACGCGATGCGGTAGTCGAGCACGACGTCGAGCATCGCCTGATTCCACACGAGCTGCGTCGCCGTGTCGAGCGGCGCCGACGTCGCGTGCGCGACGGCGCTGTCGAAGGTCGTGAACGATCTGTCTGATGGGAGCGAAACGCGGGTCGCCACGATCTTGCCGTCGCCGAGCGGCGAATCGTTCTCGTAGAGGTGCAGGTCGCCGGCCAGCCAGACCCGCGCCGCGTCGCCCAGCAGCGGCGTCGCGCGCGCGATGTCGAGGTATCCCGGCCCGTTGAGCGGAAAACTGACGTCGCGCATCGCCTCGAGCGGCGCGCGGATGACCACGCGGAGGTTCTGGCCGGCCGGCTTGATGAAAACGAAGACGCGGACGCTGGCCGGGATGTCGTGGGCGTAATTCACGCTCGGCGACGCGAGCACGAGCCCCGACGCAACGACTGCGGCGACAACGACGTTGACACCTGGACGGACCCGACTCCGACCGCGTAGAATCACGCCATTCACTCCCCCTCCATCGACGCACGAGTATAGTGCACGTGCACGGGGGTTGGAACGGCCGCGGACCGGGGCTGGAGGATGTGGGTGCGGGCCGACTCGAGTCGAGGAGATCGCATGAACCGAGGTATTACGCTCGTTGGCGCGTTGCTGTTGCTGTCAGGAGGGTGGGGTGTGGGCGCGAGCGCGGCGCAGGCGCCCGCTAAGACCGGCGCCAGGACGGCCGCCAAAGAGGCGCCGAAGTTCGAGGTCGACCCGATGTGGCCCAAGCCGATGGGCAATCGGTGGATTCTCGGATCGACGACTGGCGTGGCCATCGACTCGCGCGACCACATTTTCGTCGTCCACCTGACCGACAGCTTCACGCCGCGCACGGAGATCGGCTTGACCGTTGGCGGCGCCGCGTACGGCGAGTGCTGCGCCTCCGCGCCGAATGTGCTCGAGTTCGACCCGAGCGGCGCGCTCGTCGCCCATTGGGGCGGCCCGGGCGAGGGCTACAATTGGCCGGAACAAAACGCCGGTCTCGCGATCGACGACGCGGGCAACTTCTGGATCGGCGGCGCGGGCGGCGCCGATTCGAGAATTCTCAAGTTCTCGAAGGACGGCAAATTCATCGCGCAGTACGGTACTGCTCCGGCGGCGCCTCCGCCGGTCGCGGCCGCGGGCCGGAGCGGGGGTGATACTGCGTACGCCGGGGTCTCGCCGGGTCGTGGCGCGGCTGGCCGCGGCGGTGGCCGCGGCGGACGGGGCGGCCGCGGCGGCGCGCCGGCACTTCCCGCCAACAGCAACAGCATGGAAAGCTTCGGCGGCGCGATGGGGTTCGCGATCGACAGCAAAGCGAACGAGATCTTCGTTGCCGACGGCTCGCGCAACCACCGGGTTGCGGTGGTCGACATGAACACCGGCGCGATCAAGCGCTACTGGGGCGCGTACGGCGCGAAGCCGGACGACGCCGATACCGCGAAGTACGAGCCGGGCGGCGCGGCGCCGAAGCAGTTCGGCCAGGTGCGCTGCGTGCGAATCGCCAACGACGGGCTGGTCTACGTCTGCGATGCGACGAACGACCGCATCCAGATCTTCAAGAAGGACGGCTCGTTCGTGAAGGAAGCGACCGTCGAGCCCTCGACGCGCGGCAGCGGGTCGGTGTGGGACATCGCATTCTCGCGCGACCCCGGCCAGAAGTACGTGTATGTCGCGGACGGCGCCAATGACAAGGTCCACATCCTCGATCGCGCGAGCTTGCAGGAGCTCACCGCGTTCGGCGACGGCGGCCGCCAGCCCGGTCTGTTCTACGCCGTCGACGGCGTCGCCACTGACTCCAAAGGCAACCTCTACACGATCGAGACGTTCGAAGGAAAGCGTCTCCAGAAATTCAACTACAAGGGCGTAGGCGCCGTGACCAAAGCCAGTCAGGGCGCGCTCTGGCCTTCCGCGGGAGCGAAAAAGTGACCGGACGCCGCAGACTCGTTCTCGCCGCCACGCTTGCCGGCGCGATTGTTTCGCTTGGCATCGGTCAACGCGCGCTCGACGCGTCGGCGCGCGCGACGCTGGTGCAAGCGCCGCGCTTCGAAGTCGATCCGCTCTGGCCCAAGCCGCTCCCCAACCACTGGGTCCTCGGCAACGTGATCGGCGTCGGCGTAGACGCCAACGACCACGTTTTCATCGTGCATCGCAACGACACGTTCGATGCGCGAAATGAGATCGGCGCGGCGCAAAATCCGCCGCTCAGCGAGTGCTGCGTCCCCGCGCCGCCGGTGCTCGAGTTCGATCCCGCCGGAAATCTCGTCAACGCGTGGGGCGGTCCGCCCGAAGACAAGAAGTACGTCTGGCCGTCGTCTAACCACGGGATCTCGATCGACAACAAGAACAACGTGTGGATCGGCGGCAACGGCGGCCGCGGGGACGCCGGCAGCGACTCCCACATCCTCAAATTCACGCACGACGGCAAGTTCCTGATGCAGATCGGCGAGCCGGGTCAGGCGACGAACAGCAACAGCACGTCGCATTTCGGCCGCGTCGCGAAGATCTCGTTCGATTACAAGGCGAACGAAGCGTTCATCGCCGACGGCTACGGCAATAGGCGTGTGGCCGTCCTCGACATGAACGACGGCAGGATCAAGCGTTTCTGGGGCGCCTACGGAAAGGCCCCATACGACTCCGCGCTTCCGCCGTACGAGCCCGGCCAGCCGCAGCCGAGTTTCCGAAATCCCGTGCACTGCGCCGAGCCCTCGGTCGATGGCCTGCTCTACGTCTGCGACCGCGTCAACGATCGCATTCAGGTGTTCAAGGAGAGCGGCGAATTCGTGAAGGAAAAGATCATCAAACCCGCGACGAAGGGCGACGGCTCGGTGTGGGACATCGCCTTCTCGAAGGATCCGCAGCAGAAGTACATCTTCCTCGCCGACGGCAAGAACGAGCGCGTGTACGTGATGGACCGGCAATCGCTGGACATCATCACCGAGTTCGGCGACGGCGGCCGCCAACCCGGCCAGTGGTTCGCCGTGCACAGCATCGCCACCGACTCGAAGGGCAACATCTACACGACCGAGACGTACGAGGGAAAGCGAATTCAGAAGTTCGTATATAAGGGCATGGCGTCCGTCGACCCGAGCCAGGGCGTCGTGTGGCCCAAGCGGTGACCGCGAGCTCTTTCCCCCCCACTCTCTCAAGGAACCCAATCGTGCGATTCTCAGCGTTGATCGTCCTCTGCGCCCCACTCGGCGCCGCGTTCGCCCAGGGCGCGGCCAAGCAGGCCGGCGCGGCCGCGATGCCCCCGGTCTCGATGACCGAAGCCGAACAAATCGCGGCCGCCGTGCTTCCATTGCCGGCGGAAGCCCGCGCGTCCGCCAAAGTCCTGGGGTATCGCAACGGCAGCCCCGCCCTCGTGACGCTTCGCGAAGGCAAGGTCTTCACCTGTTTCCTTCCCGAACCGGACGGCAAACGGGGGTATCACGCGGCCTGCTACCACCAGGCCCTGGAGCCATTCATGGCACGCGGCAGAGCGCTGCGCGCGAGCGGCACGAAGGACGAGCAGGTCGACACAGTACGGTTCGCCGAAGTGAAGGCGGGCAAGCTCGAGATGCCCAAGCAACCGGCGTCGATGTATCAGCTGTTCGGCGGCAAGTTCGATCCGGCGGCGAACACGGTCACCGGAGCGCAGCCGCTCATCGTCGTCTACATCTCGGGGGCGACGGGCGCGACCACGGGTCTTCCGGAAAAGCCGTCCGAAAACGGAATGTGGATCATGTACCCGGGCACGCCGAAGGCGCACATCATGCTTTCGCCGAAGATGTAATCGGCATCCGATGACGAGACCGCCGACGGTCGGTCAACGCGCGAGCCGTTCGCTCACGCTCTCCGGGAAGCACGTCGAGATTTTCGCCGAGCTCACTGGCGACTACAATCCACTGCACTTCGACACCGCGTTCGCCGAACGGACGCGGTTCGGCGCGCTCGTCGTGCAAGGCGGGTTGACGACCGGTTTGCTCCACGCGCTGGTCGCGATGGATCTGCCGGGACCGGGGTCGGTCTTCCTCAGCCAGAACTGGAAGTTCACCGCCCCGGTCTACATCGGCGACACGATCACCGCGAACGCCGAAGTCGTGAGCGTCCACCCCTCCAAGCCTGTTACGCAGCTTCGATGCGTGGTCACTCGGCAGACGGGCGAGACGGTGCTCGAAGGCGAGGCATGGTGCTATACGATGGCGGCGAAGAACGGTGACGGCGATGCTCCAGCCGCCCGGTAGCCGCGACGCCCGTAGGGTGGATCGGGTCGTGGTATTCCCCGGGTAACGATTCGGGCCGCCCGAGGCCTGCGGTCTTGCGGACCTTCTCCGGGTATATGATGATCATCCGATGCGGCGCCTCCCTCCTTTGCTGGCATTGGCGCTCACCGCTGGTTCGGCCGTCGCGCAGACGGCGGTCGTCAGCGGGACGCGTCCGGCACGACTGATCATCAGAAACGCTACCGTCGTCGACGGAAACGGCACCCCCGCAAAGGGCCCGTTCGACATCGTCGTGCAGGGCGGGATGATCACGCAGTTGGTCGCGCTCGATCCGGTTGCGCTCGGGCGCAACGGCGCAGATCGCCGACCGCGTGCCGACGCGAACACGGCGGAGATCGACGCGAGCGGCAAGTACGTATTGCCCGGGCTGATCAACGCGCACGCGCACCTGCAAGATGAACGCGGCGGCACCGCGCAGCCGATCGAGTACGAGTTCAAGATCTGGCTCGCGTGCGGCATCACCGCGGTGCGCGACGTCGGCAGCGACACGAGGAAGGCGCTGGCGTGGCGAGATGCGAGCAACAAGGGCACGCTCCAGGCGCCGCGCATCTTCGTCTATCCGCAGTTCGGCCGGCCGACCAACGCCGATTCGGCGCGCGCTCGCGTGCGTTCACTCAAGGCAATGGGCGCCGACGGCATCAAGCTGCTCGGCATCGACCGCGACATCATGCAGGTGATGGAGGACGAAGCGCACAAGGAAGGACTGCGCATCGCGCATCACGTCGGTGTCGAGGAGACGAACGCCTGGGACGACATTCACTTCGGCACGACCAGCATCGAGCATTGGTACGGCATCCCCGACGCGGCGATCGTCGACGGCGTCCAGAATTTTCCGTCGTACTACAACTACAACAACGAGACGGACCGTTTCCGATGGGCCGGACATCTGTGGCGCGAGGCCGACCCGGCGCGGCTGCAGATGGTGCTCGACTCGATGGTCGCGCGACATGTCGCGTGGGTGCCGACGTTCGACATTTATGAGGCGTCGCGCGATCTGCAGCGCGCGAAAACGCAGCCCTGGTTCGGCGACTACCTCCATCCGACGCTCGAGGAGTACTTCAAGCCCGACCCGGCGAACCACGGATCGTACTTCTTCGGCTGGACGTCGACCGACGAAACGTTCTGGAAAGAGAACTATAGAATCTGGATGAGCGCCGTCCGCGACTTCGAGCGAAAGGGCGGACTTGTCGGCGCGGGAGACGACGCCGGGTTCATCTACCAGATGTACGGCTTCGGGTTGCTGCGCGAGCTCGAGCTGCACCAGGAAGCCGGCTTCAATCCGATCAAGGTCGTCCAGCACGCGACTTTCAACAACGCGCGCATCCTCGGCAAAGAAACCGAATTGGGTCGCGTTCGTCAGGGATTCAAGGCGGATCTGATCGTGGTAAACGGCAATCCGCTCGAGAACCTGAAGGTCCTCTACCCAACCGGCGTGGACGACATCAAGAACGGCAAGCCGGTGCACACCGGCGGTGTCGAGTGGACGATCAAGGACGGCATCCCCTATCACGGTCCCACGCTCATGGCCGAGGTGAAGCAGCTCGTCGCCAGGGCTCGCGCGGACCGCCGAACGAAGGCAGACCGAACCGACAAGAGTGAACGAAACCGCTGACGTGACTCCCCCCCCCGCCTCTCGATGGCAGAGCCGTTGGGAGATTGAAGAGCCGGGTGAGGCGCCGCTGCCCACGGGCCCGGGCGTCACCGGCTGGACGGGTATCACGCTCGCGGTCGCCGCGCTGTTGGGCGCCATGTGGATCTTCATTCCGCCGCCCAGCTATTTCTTCCTCCGCCTCGCCGTCGCGGCGCCCGAGCTGTGCGCGTGGCTCGGGGTCGTCGCGCTCCTCGGCATCATCTTCGCGCTCCGTAGCGCGTCGCGCTCCCGTCTCGCGCAGCTTGGCGCGCTGATTGGTTTGATCGCGTTGGGACTCGCCGAAAGCATCTTTTTCAGGCTGAGCGCCACCATTCACGAGCTCGACGGTCAGAGCGGAGTGATGATCCGCGAGCCGGCCGCGCCGCTTCGCGCGGCCCCCGTGAGCGCGCTGGATCTGTTCCGGGGCATCTCGACGAACGATGCGCGGGTCGATCGCGGCCTGACGTTCGTTTCCCGGAACGGCCGAGCGTTGACGTTGGACGTGTATCGCCCGCAGAAGCCGGGACGATTCCCCGTGGTCGTGCAGATTCACGGCGGGTCGTGGCAAAACGGCGCGCCAGAGGACCATTCCAATTTCGCCGAGTGGCTGACGAATGCCGGATATGTGGTGTTCTCGATCGACTATCGGCGCGCGCCCGAGACGCGCTGGCCGGGACAACTGGCGGACGTCGACACCGCACTCGCGTGGATCAACGCGCACTCGAATGAGTACGAGGCCGACACGACGCGGGTCGTGTTGCTCGGGCGGTCGGCCGGCGGCCAGCTAGCGCTGCTCGCGGCATACGCGAAGCAGCGGCCGGGCGTGCGCGGAGTGATCAGCTTCTACGGTCCGATCGATCTGCCCACATCGTATCGGGATCCCCCGCGTCCGGATCCGCTGAACGTCCAGTCGATCATGGACGAATACATCGGTGGTGGGCCCGGCAAATTCCCCAGAGAGTACGCCGACGCGTCGCCGATGTCGTACGCCACCGCCGACCGAGGCCGTTCGCTGCCGCCGACGCTCTTGATCTACGGCGGGCGAGACAACGTCGTCGAAGCGAAGTACGCGCGGGTGTTCGCCGAGAAGCTGAACGAGTCGGGAACGCCGGCGGCGTATCTCGAGATCCCGTGGGCGGAACACGGTTTCGACGAGGTGTTCGACGGGGTGAGCTCTCAATTGAGCCTGTATTACACCGAACGGTTTCTCGCCTGGGCGATGCGGTGATCGGTCGGTAGCCACGGCGAATTCCAGCGCGGCGACGGTGCTCGCGTATCGGTTATCAGCCCCGCCGCCGGTGCCATAGCACGCTGGACGCCGCTGAGCTCGCAACAAGGCAAAGGATCACGCGTCGAGCATCCAAGCGAGCAGAACTGTCTTTAGAATTTCATAAAAATTGTGCTGCGGCGCACCGCGGGTGCCGGTGCGCGACGATAGCATGGCGCGCCTTTCATCGGAGCGCTCCCCATGCGACGCGGACCCCACCTCGCCGCCGCCGGAACGATTGCTCTCGTGTTCTCGGCGTGCACGCTCGACTCACCGCCATCGGCGCCGCGCAGCGCGGTCGTCGCGCAAGGATCGAGCAGAGACGTCTCGGGCGACGACGAGCAGCTCGACGAACCGCTCCCCGGCCTGACGCCGGATCAACTCGATCGGTTCAATCGCGGACGCGCGGTCTTCAGCCGTGTGTTCACGGACCAGACGGGCCTCGGGCCGTCGTTCAATTCGAACGCGTGCGCGAGTTGCCACGAGGAGCCGTCGACCGGCGGGTTCGGCGACGATCTGGATGAGGACGTAGAGATGCACGTGTCGGTCGAATCGGATGGAGCGTGCCTCGATCTCGCCGCGTTCGGCGGCGCGGTCATCCAGCATCATACGACGGCGATGCTGCAGACCTATTATCCCGACTACCTCGCCGAGGCGATTCCGTCGCAGGCGGGAAGTCACGCCGCGCATCGTACGACGCCGGCATTGTTTGGCTTCGGGCTTCTCGAGGCCATTCCCGCGAGCACGATCATCGCTCTCGCCGACCCGACCGATGCGAATGGCGACGGCGTGCGTGGACGACCGAGCATGGTGAGCGGCGAAGTGGCCCGCTTCGGACGGAAGGCGACGGACGTCACGCTCCTGGGCTTCAATGCCGGGGCGTTCCAGAACGAGATGGGCATCACGAGCAGCATCGCGCCGGCCGAACAGCGGCTCGCCGGCATCCCGTTCCCGTTCGACGAAACCATCGATCCGATTCCCGGGCCGGAGATCAGCGACGACGACCTCGCTCTCGCGACGGATTTCGTGCGCTTCCTGGCGCCGCCGCCCCAGCTCCACGGCGGCCCGGACGCGAACGACGGACGCCAACTGTTTTCGTCGATCGGCTGCGCCACCTGTCACGTGCCCAGCCTCCGCACCGGTCCGTCGTCCATCGCGGCGCTCAGCAACGTGAACGTTCAGGCATTCACCGATTTGCTGCTGCACGACATGGGACCGGGACTCGCCGACATTTGTCGCGGCGGCGCCGGCGCCTCGGAGTTCCGCACTGAACCGCTCATGGGTCTTCGATTTCGCACGCACTTTTTGCACGATGCGCGTTCGCCGACGCTCGAGGACGCGATCGCGCAGCACGGCGGTGAAGCATCCCGGTCGCGCGATCGATTCGCCGGTCTCAAAACGAACCAGAAAGCCGCGCTCATCGCGTATCTCAAGACGCTATGACGTGGCCCCGAACGCGTAGCGCACCTCGACGCCGAGGAGGATGGGCGATAAGCTGAGCGCCATGCGCTCACCATCCTCCTTCGGCATTCGGCAGCTCGTCGTCGCCATTTTGGCGGCGCCCGCAACCCTGATCGCACAGCGGCCGACCATCGCCGCCGCTGTGCGACCATTCGTTCAGGTCGACACGAACGTCGTCGCGCTGACGCACGTTCGCGTGATCGACGGCACCGGCTCGCCGGCTCGCACGGATCAAACGGTCGTGATTCGTGACGGGCGGATCGCCGCGCTCGGACCGTCGGCGTCGACGAGCGCGCCGGCGAGCGCTCTCGTGATGGATCTCTCAGGGAAGTCGGTGATTCCGGGACTCGTCATGGTCCACGAGCATCTCTTCTACCCGACCGGACCGGGCGTCTACGCATATCTCGCCGAGAGCTTCACTCGCCTCTACCTCGCCGGCGGCGTGACGTCGATGCGCAGCGGCGGGAACATGAATGGGTTCGGCGAAATCGGGGTGAAGCGGGCGATCGACCGCGGTGAACGTGCGGGCCCGTGGATCGACGCGACCGCGCCGTACCTCGAGGGGCCCGGGCTGAATTTGCCGCAGGTGCACGAGCTGACGGACGCCGCCGACGCGCGGCGCCTCGTCGACTACTGGACGGACATGGGGGCGTCGTCGCTCAAGGCGTACATGCACATCACGCGCGATGAGCTCAAGGCGGCGATCGACGAGGGACACAAGCGCGGCATCAAGACGACGGGCCATCTCTGCTCGGTCACCTATCGCGAGGCCGCCGAGCTCGGGATCGACGACTTGGAACACGGCTTCTTCGCGTCCACGGACTTCGTCGCCGGCAAGAAGCCGGACATTTGCCCGGGGCAAGGCGTCGGGCAAGCGTCGATCGCCGCGCTCGACACGGCCGGCGCTCCGTTCAGGTCGCTCGTCGCGGAGCTGGTGAAGCGACACGTCGCAATGACATCCACGTTGACGGTCTTCGAGACGTTCACAGCCGGCCGGCCGGAGCCGCCCGGACTCGACGTGCTGGTGCCGGAGCTCCGCGACCAATTCCAGCAGCAGCGCACCCGCGCCGCGCAGAACAGCGCGCGGTCGAACTACGCCGCGCTCTTTCCGAAGGAGCGCGCGATGGAGATCAGCTTCCTTCGAGCGGGTGGGCTGCTGATCTCCGGGACGGATCCGACCGGCGGCGGCGGCGTGATTCCCGGCTACTCGGACCAACGACAGATCGAATTACTCGCCGAGGGCGGACTTTCGCCTGTCGAGGCGATCAAGGTCGGCACGCTGAACGGCGCGACGTACCTCGGCCGGGCCGACAAGATCGGTTCGATCACCACCGGCAAGCAGGCCGATCTCGTCGTGATCGACGGCGACCCGTCGGCGCGCATCGAGGACATTCGAAAAGTCTCACTCGTGTTCAAGCAAGGCATCGGCTACGACCCGGCCAAGCTCATCGCGTCGGTGAAAGGAAAGGTCGGGTTGTTCTAGAAAAAAAACATCGGGCTCGGCGAGTGCCGAACCCGATGCGTTCGTGGCTGATCTTGGAGCGGACTGCTCAAAGCAAAGGCCACCCCTGTGCGCAGCCGCCCGATCCGGCATTCACCCAATTCTGCTGCACCAAGAAGTCCTTGGTGCCAACGTGAATGTTGGCCACTCCGCCGCCGGCACCCACATACGTGGAACCGAAATTCCAAGCACACTTGTCGGCGTTCTCGTTCCCGCGCACATCGTACCACGCGTTCAAGAGCTCGTCGGTTGTCGTTTCCTCCGTCTCGTGGGCGATCGTGTTCACTTCGTAGTCGGCGCCCGGGTCTCCGTTGGCCGCGGCGGTGCCATTGGTGCAGGCACTCGGATATGCGTAGTCATACGGCATCGCCGCGTATCTGACGGTCTGGCCGTTGACCGTCCCGTACCCGTGGTACGCGCAATACTGGGTGCCGAATCCGCCACCGAGGTTGACGGCGCCGGCCGTGAAAATCAGGTACAGCGTGCTGGAATTGTATTGGATTGCGCCTGAGCTGAAGCCGCTCGCCAGCATCGACAGCATCTGCGAATCGCTGACCGACTGCGTCCCTGACGGCGCGTTGACGTCATTCGCCCAGTAGGACGTGTAGTTGACTTGATTGACGATGGCGCGCCCGCTTCCGTCGGTGTATGTCGTGTTGATATTGAAGTAAGTCGACCCGCCGAGATGGTTCAGGAAATATCCGACGAGCGAGTTGTCCGCGGATCCCGCGCCGGTGCTCGGCGCCGTGGGGCCGCCGTTGTAGATCCGCCCCGAGGACCAATAGATCGCGACCACGTTTGTACCGCCCTGCAGGACCGGTCCGCCGTGATACGAAATTCCGGTTGAGCCTCCGCCGCCACCACCACCGTGGCCGTGCGAATTGCCATTGGCGTTGTTCGTCTGATACCAGTCTTTCGTGTGGAATTCGTGGCGGCCGTTCGCGGAGACAATCTGCGTCCGACTAGGACCGCCCGACGCGACGTCTCGACTGGGTGGAGTGACCGCGGAGTCCGAGCATGCGGCGAGAAAGAGCGTTGCGGCGCACGCAACGCTCGCGACGATTTGTGCGGCGTGATACGACCGGTGCATGGAGCCTCCGAAGGGGGCGGAAAGCGGAGCAGCGCACCATCGCCGGGGCGCGGAGACCAATTGTATGGAAGCGTCTGGCGGCCGACAAGAGAGCACGCCCGGGAGGGATCGGGGTTCCAAAGTGGAAACCGTCGAATTCTCGAGCCGAAAACGAAACGGGCTCGGCGAATCGCCGAGCCCGTTGTTCGAGGCCTCTGATCTAGAATGCGGTTGTGCCGCGCGGCGAGCCGTTGCCCGTGGGCCCGTCGTATCCCGCGCCGGCCGTGCAGAGATAGGATCCCTGGCAGCTCCCGTTCGAACCCGACACGACGTCGAACAGTGAGCCGGCGGCGGCGCCGTATGAGAGCGAGCCGTAGCTGGTCTGGCCCAGATCCTTCGCGAGTGCGTAGACCGCACCGATGATTGGGGCGGCAACACTCGTTCCGCCGAACACCAGCCACCCACCGCGCGGTCTCAGGCCGTACGTGTCGTAGACCGAAACCCCGGTGTTGGGATCCGCGACCGCTGAAACGTCGGCGACCGTTCGCTTCGCGCATGCGTCATGCTGCCATGAGGGCTTGGTGATGTAGGCGCTGCATCCACTGCCCGCGCCGCTCCAGACCGTCTCCGTCCAGACACTTCCGCTATGGGTGAGGTGGGTGCCGCCGACCGCCGTGACCCACTGCGACGCCGCCGGAAACTCGACGCCGAACCCATTGTCGCCTGAGCTCACGGTGACCGCGACGCCCGGATGCTTGAAGTGCGATTCGTCCGATACCTCGCCCGCATACTCGTTGCCACCGTAAGAGTTCGAGATGGCGATCGCTCCCTGCGCCGCCGCCTGGTCGACCGCCGCGGCCAGATTCGCGAACGAGTTCGAGGAGGCCTCAACCAGCAGAATGTGGCAGTTCGGACAGATCGCGCTAACCATGTCGAGATCGAGGGAGATCTCCTCCGCCCAGCTGGCGTTGGCGCGTGGAGGAGTCGACCCGCCGTTCTGGTTGATCTTTCTAAAGCAGCCGTTCTGCGTCGTACATACCGGGAGTCCGAACTTGGCTCGGTACACGCCCAGGTCCGACTCGGCGTTCGGATCGTCATACGCGTCGACGATCGCGACGGTCACCGACGTTCCGCCCGTGGTGAGGTTGTAGGCGGCCTGGAGGTCTGCCGGGTTGAAGCCCGTCGGCCCAGAGGTCACGAGCGGATTGCCTTTGTCGTCGATCGTGATCCACGAGTGACACGACGCTTCGCCCACCGGCGGAGCGGCGCACACCTTCACGTGGCCATAGGCGAACGCATTTCCGTTGCCGCCGTTCGGAATGCCGCCGGCGTCGCGCGATGCGCTGGCCGATGGAGACGCGGTGGGAACGACTGAGTCAGAACAAGCCGCTAAACCAAAGGTCACCGCGCAAGCAGCCATCGCGGCGACACGCATCGAAAATCTGGAATCGGACATCCGATCCTCCGGTCGAGGGAGGGGAGAGGGGTCGACCATTCTATAGAAATCGAACGTCACGTACAAGCGAAATTGTGATTCGCAATTTGCCACTTGCTAAAGTTTGTGGGAAAACGCGAACCGAGCAGGTTTGTGCGCCGGCCTCAATGCCAGGCGGAAAGAATGACCGCCGCGAGCACGAACGAGACGAGGTTGTATCCAGTCTCGATGGCCCATAATGCAACAGGCTTCTTGCCCGCTTTCGCGGTCGAGTAGCTCGTCGCACCGGCAAAACCAAGCCAGCAAATGAGCCCAAACCCGACCGCGCGACCCGCTTCCATCGCGCCCGCGTGGCTCAGAATCATCGCCATCGTCCACGACGTCAGCAGCGCGCAGACGAAGAACTGCACGAACAGCGCGGCGCCAGGCGAGCGCTGCGGATCGCTCACGCCCATCATGCGCAGCCAAGGCTTCGCGAAGAGCAGCGAGAACCACAACCCGCCGAGGATGAAGATCACGACGGCGGACACCAGCACCGCGAGATAGTTGATCGACATGCGAGGCTCGGGAGAGAACGGGTGGACGGGTGGACGGGTGGACGGGTGGGCCGGTGGGCCGGTGGACGCGAACGGCAGACGACGGAGCCGGCAACGCCTGCTGACGGACTCGGCCGAGAGCATGGCGACGTCATGCGCTCCTTGGCAAGTTTCTCGGGCGGGTATCTTCGATCGCTCTCCTGTCCCCTCCCCCATTTCTCGTTGGAGACATTTGGCATGATTCGACGGCTTGTTCGAGCCGGCGTGTCGGCGATGCTGGCGTTCGGCGGTGTCGCCGCCGCGGTTGGATTGACCCGTGGCGCAGAGCGTCCGGGCTACCTGCTTCGCACCGCAGCAACCGACTCGGTGATCCTGAAAAGTCTGCGATGGCGGAGCCTTGGACCGGAGCACAGCGGCCGGTCGATCGCGATCTCCGGCGTCAAGGGCCAGCCCAAAGTGGGCTACTTCGGCGCGACCGGCGGAGGCCTGTGGAAGACCACCGACGGCGGCGAGCGGTGGACCAACGTCACCGACGGGCAGATCAAGAGCTCGTCCGTCGGCGCCGTGGCCGTCTCTGAGACGGATCCGAACGTCGTCTTCATTGGGATGGGCGAGTCGTGCCTCCGCGGCGACGTTCAGCCGGGCGACGGCGTCTACAAATCGACCGACGCCGGGAAGACGTGGACGCACGTCGGCTTCTCGAACTCGGACGCAATCTCGCGGATCCGCATCCATCCGACGAATCCGAACATCGTCTTCGTCGCCGACTTCGGGAAATACGGCGTGCCGAGCGAGGAGCGCGGCGTCTTCAAGAGCACAGACGGCGGCCAAACGTGGAAGAAGGTGTTGTTCACGGGCCCGAACGTCGGCGCGGCCGACGTGGAGATCGACCGCACAAATCCGAACATCATGTACGCCTCACTCTGGGAGGCGTATCGAAAAGAGTGGATGATGTCGAGCGGCGGCCCGGGAAGCGCTCTGTACAAATCCACCGACGGCGGCGAGACCTGGACCGACATCACGCACGTCAGCGGTTTGCCGGCCGGCATCGACGGGAAAATCGGCATCTCCATTTCGCCGGTCGATCCGAACCGCGTCTTCGCGCTCGTCGAAAACGAGAACGGCGGCTTGTTCCGCACCGACGACGGCGGCACGACCTGGTCGCTCGTCAACAACGAGCGCCGCTTCCGGCAGCGCGCGTTCTACTACACGCACGTCTTCGCCGACACCAAGAACAAGGATCTCGTCTACGTCGAGAACGTCGGCACGTTCCGCTCGCGCGACGGCGGCAAGACGTTCGCGCAGCAGCAATTCGCCGGCGGCGACTCGCACGATCTGTGGATCGATCCCGACGACGACAATCACGTGCTGCACGCGGCCGATCCGGGCGGCGACATCACCTTCAACGCGCAGGCCGACAACCCGACGTGGACGGCGAAGACCGTTGCGACCGGACAGTTCTATCACGTCGTCGCGACGTCGCACGTCCCGTACTTCGTGTGCGGTTCGCAGCAAGACGCGAGCGAAACCTGCGTCCCGACGGCGCCGACGTTCGGCGGTCGAGGAGGAGGAGGAGGCCGTGGCGGCGGGGCGGCGGACTTTAGTCCCGGCGGTTCCGAGGACGGCTACATCGCGCCCGATCCGCGCGATCCCGACGTTTTTTATTCGGGCACGAACGCGAACGGCGGCGGCTTTCTGACCAAGCTCAATCGACGAACGGGCGAGGTCCGCGAGGTGAGCCCGTATCCGCGCATGTTCTCCGGCGAAGAATCCGCCGTGATCAAGGAGCGCTGGCAGTGGACGTACCCGATCATCTTCTCGCCGGTCGACAAGAAATCGCTCTACACCGGCTCGCAGCATCTGTGGAAGACCACCAACGGTGGCGACAGCTGGGAGCGCATCAGCCCGGACCTCACGCGTCACGACCCGAAGACGATGGGTCCGTCGGGTGGTCCGATCACGCGCGACATGAACGGCCCCGAGGTCTACGCGGTGATCTTCTCGATCGCGCCCTCCAAGCGCACGACGAATGTCATCTGGACCGGGTCCGACGACGGCGTCGTCAGCGTCACGAAAGATGGCGGCAAGTCGTGGAGCAACGTCACGCCGAAGGACATGCCCGATTTCGGCCGAGTGAGCCTGATCGACGCGTCGGCTTTTGATTCGGCCACCGCGTACGTGGCGGTGAAACGATTCCTCCTCGACGACAAGGCGCCGTACATCTACCGCACCCACGACATGGGCAAGACGTGGACGAAGATCGTCACCGGCATCCGGGGCGACGACTTCGTGCACGCGGTGCGCGAGGATCCGGCGCGAAAAGGCCTTCTCTACGCGGCGACGCAGCACGGTGTTTACGTCTCGTTCGACGACGGCGACCACTGGGAGTCGCTCAACCTGAATCTTGCCGACGTCCCGATGTGGGACCTCATCGTGACCGAGCGCGACATCGCGGTCTCGTCGCACGGTCGCGGGTTCTGGATCCTCGACAACATCGAGCCGCTGCGGCAATACAGCGCGACGACGATGGCCGGCGCCGACCCGGTGCTGTTCAAGCCGGCGGCCGCGTATCGATCCGGCACGCAGGCGACGATTCAGTACGTGCTCAAGCAGCCCGCGCAAAACGTTCGCATCGAGATCCTCGACGCGAAGGGTCAGGTCATCCGCAGTTATCCGGATACCGCGAACGCCGGTGGTCGGGGTGGCCGTGGTGGTGGACGCGCGACGCTCAACGCGGCCAACGCAGGCGTTCCGGGTGGCGGTGCTGATTCGGCCGCGGGCGGTGAAGCGGCCGGCGGCGGTCGCGGAGGCCGAGGCGGTGGACGCGGCGGCTTCGGTGGCGGGGCCGCGAACCCCGGACGCGTCGCGGGGCTCAATACGTTCAACTGGGACCTTCAGTACGCCGGGTCGACGACATTCCCGGGAATGATTCTGTGGGGCGGATCGACCAATGGCCCGTCGGCGCCGCCGGGGAAATACACGGTTCGGCTCATCGCCGACGGCAAGACCCTCACGCAGCCGCTCATCGTCAAGCGCAATCCGAATCACGACGCGACCGACGCCGATCTCCAAGCACAGTTCGCGCTGGCGATCCAATTGCGCGACAAGGTCAGCGAAGCGAACGCCTCCGTCGTGCAGTCGCGCGCCATCAAGACGCAGGTGGACGACCGGCTCAAGAAGTCGCAGGACGACAAGCTCAAGGCGGCCGGCGACAAGCTGTCGACGGACCTGAACGCCGTCGAAGAGGAGATCTATCAGGTGCGGAATCAGAGTGGTCAGGATCCGCTCAACTTCCCGATCAAAGTCAACAACCGGCTCGCCGCGCTGCTCGGCGTCGTGTCGCGTGGAGACGCCAAGCCGATCGCCAGCGCCTATCCGATCTTCAACGACCTCAAGGGTGAGCTGAAGACGCAAACCGACCGGCTCACGATCATCCTCAAGACAGATCTGCCGGCGTTCAACGCGGAAGCCAAGCGGCTGGGGCTCGACCCGATCGTGATCAACAAGCAGTCGGTGGTTTTCTAGCCGAGGTCTCAACCGTTTCGGGGCTCTGGGTTGTCGAAGTACTCAGTACCCGCTCCTCAACCCAGAGTCCCGAGCGCGTAAATGCGGAATCTGAAGCTCGCTTTTCGCACGCTGTTCAAGACGCCGTTCGTCGCCGTCGTCGCCATTTTGTCACTGGCGCTGGGCATCGGCGCGAACGCCGGCATCTTCTCGCTGTTCGAGGAGCTACTGCTTCGGCCGCTGCCTGTGTCCGACCCGGCGCGGCTCGCCAACTTCAAGGCCCCCGGCCCCCAGTACGGCAGCAACTCGTGCAACGACGCCGGCGGCTGCGACGAAGTGTTCAGCTACCCGATGCTTCGGGATCTTCAAAAAGCGAACACGTCGTTCAGTGGGATCGCGGGCCACTTCCTGTTCGGCGTGAGCATCGCGATGTCCGGACAGACGCCGATCAGCGGGCGTGGAGTGTACGTCACGGGAAACTATTTCTCCGTGCTCGGGCTTCGTCCGGCGCTCGGCCGACTGTTCACGTCGCGTGACGACGAAACGATCGCGGGCAACTATCTCGCGGTCCTGAGTTACGGGTACTGGGAGACTCAGCTCGGGTCCGACCAGAGCGTGATCGGCAAGCAGATCACGATCAATGGCCAGCAGATGACGATCGTCGGTGTCGCGCCGAAGGGGTTTACCGGCACGACGCTCGGCTCGCGTCCGAATGTCTTCGTACCGATCACCATGCGCGGCGTCCTGACGCAAGGTTGGACGGGATACGAGCGTCGAGACAGCTACTGGGTCTATCTGTTTGGTCGCCTGAAGCCGGGGGCCTCGCTCGACCAGGCAGCGAGTTCGGTCAATACCGTCTACCACTCTATCATCAACGACGTCGAGGCTCCGCAGCGGAAGGGGATGAGCGACCGAACGAAGCAGGAGTTCCGCGCCAAGAAGATCCTGCTCTCCGACGGGCGCCGCGGTCAGAGCAGCATCATCAAGTCGTCGCGCACGCCCATTACGCTGCTCTTCGGGATCACCGGCATCGTCCTGCTGATCGCTTGCGCCAACATCGCCAACCTGTTGCTGGCGCGCGCGGCGAATCGAAGCATGGAGATGGCGGTGCGGTTGTCGTTGGGTGCGACCCGCCGCCAACTGATCGGCCAGCTGCTGACCGAATCGTTCCTCCTCGCCGCCTTGGGTGGCTTGGCGGGGATCGCGATCGCGCACTGGACGCTCGCCGGCATCACGTCGATGCTGCCGCCGAACATTGCCAGGACGCTCGACTTTTCGCTCAACTGGCAAGTGCTCGCGTTCACGATGCTCGTCTCGGCCGCGACGGGCCTGTTGTTCGGAATCGTGCCGGCGCTGCACAGCACGCGGCCGGATCTCGTGACTGAACTGCGCAACAATTCCGGCAAACTCTCGGGCAGCCGCGGCGCCGCGCGTTTTCGCTCGGGGCTGGTCACCGCGCAGATCGCGCTGTCGATGGCGTTGCTGGCTTCGGCCGGCATGTTCGTGAAGAGCCTTCGCAACATCAGCCGCGTCGAGCTCGGGGTAAACATCGACAACATGGTGACGTTCACGGTGTCGCCGGCGCGGAGCGGGTACGACTCGACGAGGGCGCTGGCGCTCTACCCGCGAATCGAAGAAGCGCTGTCGTCTATCCCGGGCGTGATCGGGGTGACGGCGGCGGCGATCCAACTGCTCGCCGGAAACAACTGGGGCGAGGGCGTGGCGGTCGAGGGATTCAAGAAAGGGCCGGACACCGACAACGGCTCACGATACAACATTGCCAGCGCGAACTACTTCCACGTCATCGGCGTCCCGTTGCTCGCGGGCCGCGATTTCACCGAGTTCGACGAGGCGGGTTCGATGAAGGTGGCGATCGTCAACGAGACCTTCGCGAAGAAGTTCGGAATCGGCCGGAACGCGGTCGGCAAGAAGATGTCGATGGACAACGACTCGCTCGACATCACGATCATCGGATTGGTGAGAGACGCCAAGTACTCCGAGGTGAAAGACACGATTCCGCCGGTTTTCGTGCGTCCGTACAAACAAGTCGGGCGCGTGAACAGCCTGAGCTTCTATGTTCGGTCATCGCTCCCGCCCGTGCAGATCCTGCGCGCGATCCCGGCGGCAATGAAGCAGGTCGACCCGAACATTCCCATCGAGGAGCTCAAGCTCGTGCCTCAGCAGGTCGAGGAGAACGTGTTCCTGGATCGCATGATCACGACCTTGTCGGCGTCGTTCGCGGTTCTTGCGACGCTGCTCGCCGCCGTGGGCCTGTACGGCGTGCTCGCCTATTCCGTCGCTCAGCGCACTCGCGAAATCGGCGTGCGCATGGCGCTCGGCGCCAACGGCGTCCGCGTCCGCACGATGGTGCTCATGCAAGTGGGACGCATGGCGCTCATCGGCGGAGTGATCGGAATTCTGGGCGCGGTCGGAATCGGCAAATCGGCGCAGTCGCTACTCTACCAACTGCAGGGTCACGACCCGATGGTCATCGTCGTCGCGGCCGTGGCTCTGAGCGTCGTCGCGCTGGGCGCCGGGCTCATTCCAGCGCTGCGGGCGAGCCGGATCGATCCGATGCAAGCGCTGCGATACGAATAGCGGTTCCCGGTCACCGATGTTCCCGGTGACCGGAGACGGATCACTTCAGCATCAGCCTGTATCCGATCACCCGCTCGGTTCCCGGCGGCTGAAAATCGTTCTCCGGTGCGCGCTCAAAGCCCATTCCTTCATACATCCGAATCGCCGCCTGCATGCTGCGAGAGGTGTGCAGCCCGATTTCGGTCGCTCCCGACGCGCGCGCACGGCGAAGACATTCGTCCATCAGCGCGCGCGCGATACCGTGCCCTCTCGCCGATGGGTCGACGGCGACGAGCCTTACCTCGGGGGCGGTGACGCGAACGCCGAACCCCGTGTATGCGTCCTCAGTCGGCGCCATGAGCAGCGCGCTCCCGACGATCGTGTCGCCCTCGAGTGCCACGATCCGATCCATCTCCTGATCGCTCGCCAGCCCCGCGTCGATCGCGCCACTCAACGCCTCCCACGACGTGGGGTCCATGGCCGTCGCGTACTCGGCGTACGCGCGGCGCGTGAGCTCGTGGACCGCTTGGAGCTCATCGCGTCGTGCCTCGCGAATCGTGAGGGGGACGCGCGGGTGGAATGCCAACGCTGTCTCGTCGAATGCTGTCGGGACGAAGAATGCTGTCGGGAGGCGGACGGGTCGAATCGGGCGGGCGCCGGGGAAGTGTATCTCGCCGGACGCTGTCGCGCTTGATGCTGTCGCGCTTCGCCGCCGCGCGGCGAATGCTGTCCTGGAGCAACGCCTGGCTGCGCAGGCTGTCGATCCGCGCGCTGTCGCTTCGCGACAATTCGCGGCGAATGCTGTCGCGGCGCACGCTGTCCCGCCGAGCCTCGGCGCGGAACGCGTTGCGGACGCTGTCGCGGCGATAGGCGTCTTCGTCGAGACTGTCGCGGCGCGCGTTGTCGCGATCCAGACTGTCGCGGTCGAGGCTGTCGCGCATTCGCCGCATGCGGCCCGCGCGGTCCCGCACGATGCTATCGCGCATCACGCTATCGCGCATCAGACTGTCGCGGAGCGAATTCTCGCGAAGGATGCTGTCCTGGATACGGACGGCGGAATCCGCCACGTTGCCCGCGGCCGAGTGCGTGAGGATGCTGTCGTTGCGCATCGGGGGCGCGCCCGAATCGACGCCGCCCGGCGCTGGTACCGTCGGCATCTGCTGCGCGACGATCGGCGCCGCCGCGCGATGCTGCCGGCCGGCGAGACCCACGCCGAGCGCGATCAAGAGCACGAGCGCGGCGATGGTGCCGAGCGCGAATATCGACTCTCGCGCACCCGGCGATCTGGCGGTGAGCAGTCGCTCCGGCGCCTCCCCTCCCGACGGTTCGCTCGATCGATCGCCGGTGAAGTGCGACGCGAATTCCTCGTCGAGCGCGGCGAATTCGACTTCGGCCTGTTTGAGCACGTCGCCCACAGCCACGATGCCGATGAACGCCGCCGCATCCGGGGCCCGATCGCTCGGGCGTGCTCGAAGAATCCGCTCGGTCGCGTCGGCGACGCGTGCCGCGAGATTCGGGCACAACTCGCCCAGCGGCGGACGCGCGTCGTCGTCGACGAAGCGCCGTCCAGTGAAAAGGGACCACGCGATCGCTCCGAGCGTGCGCGCGTCGGCGACTTCTCCCGGGAGCCCCGCGAGGGGAATAGGTGTGGGAGTCAGTGTCACGAGCAGCCGATTCGTGTCCTGCTCGATGATGATCGAATCGGGAGACACCCCCCGATGGACGACGCCGCCAGCGCGCGCCCAATCGAGGACAGCCTTCACGTCATTCAGGATCGTCGCGACTTCAGCAGTGCCCGGGCGGTCGCCACGGTCGAGACGTTCTTGCAGCGTGTCGCCCTTGATGCGCTCCGAGATGCACGCGTAGCGGTTCGCGTCGAGCCACAATCCTTCGATGATCGGCGGCACCTTCGGGTGGCTCATCGTCGATCGCAGCTGCACGTCGGACGCGAGATGAGCGAGGTCGTTCCCCACCGCGCCGCTCACCTGGATGACGTCGATCACGACTTCTTGATGATCGTCGTCCCGCACGGCGACGAACCGGCGTACGCCGTCCGGACCGCGCACCTCGCCGATCACGCGAAAATTTTCAGCGAGCGATCCGATCAGCTCCGCGTCGCCGCCCGATTCTCGCCGTCCGCGAGGCTTGATCTTCGGTTCGGAGGGAGGCGCGCCGCCTGAATCCGCGGGTGGTTCACCGGCGGGCTCGGCGCGAGACTCGCCAGCGGACTCGGCGCGAGTTTCGTCGCCGGACTCGGCGCGAGGCTCTGTACGAGACTCTTCTCGAGAATCGGGTTGCGATTCATCCGGCGATTCGCGCGAATTCGATTGCGGATCGCGGGGCGGATCGGAGCTTGGACTCACTGTGGCGGCCTCGTCGGTTACGCTGAACCAGGGCGGCCGTGCCTCTCTAGAAATCGCAGGCGGCCCCGAGCTGAACTTTGCTCATTTCGTGCCGCGAGGCCTCCGCAAAAGAGGTTCTTTTCTGTTTATGTCGTTCCGGTCAACGCGTCTTGCCGAGCGGTTTCGCCCGCGGCTGCCCGACGGCGTACGAACTCGTTGGCGACAAGGCTGGTTGGCCTACGAAGAAACGAGATCGAGACCGGACTCCTCCGCCGGTTGCGGATGGGTCAACGCCGTCACAGCGGCGGCGAAGAGACCGCAGACGAGCACGCCGGCCCACGTCGCGGCGCCGCCGAACCGATCGAGCGCGGCCGTTCCCGCCCACGGACCAATGATCACGGCCAAGCTGAAGGTGCTCGAGTACGCTCCCATGTATTCGCCCATGCGGCCGCGCGGAGCGAGGTCGGCGAGATACGCCGTGCCCACGGGGAACGTGATCATCTCGCCGAACGTCCAGATCACGACGGTGACGATGAGCGGCGCGATGCTCTTCGCGACTCCCATCGCGCCGAAGCCGATTCCGGTCAGCAGCATGCCGAGGATGAGCGCGCGCCGATGCGGCCAGTGAGCCATGGCGAGATTGAGCGGCACTTCGATCGCGACGATCATCAGCGTGTTGACGGCGAAGAGCGAGCCGAAAAACGACTCGCGATAGTGTAGGTCGCGCACCAGATACACCGACATCGCGCCCTGGTGTTGCGTGAACACGAGCCCGACGAGAACCATCGCGAGGAGGAACGTCAGCGCGCTGCGGTCGCGCCAAACGCCCGGGTGGGCCGGCGGCCCGGTAGGTCGCGGGGCGGACACCGCATCGGAGCTCTCATCGCCGGCGGCATGCAGCGTGGGCGCTACGAGGCGAATGTCCTCGGGTCGCAACAACAGCGAGAGGACGACAGCGGCGGCGAGCGACGTCAGGCCGTCGACGACGAACAGCAGCGGGAACGATACGAGCGCGAGAAATCCGCCGACGGCGGGACCGATGCTCATGCCGAGATTCACGCCTAGCCGATTGAGCGCGATCGCCGCCTTGCGTTGTTCGGGAGCGGCCGCGCTGCCGAGCGCCGCCATCGTCGCCGGGCGGTTCGCGTCCGCGATGAGCGCCCAGACGAACACGAGCAGCACGACCACCGTGAACGAATGCGCGAGCGGAATCACCATGAGCATCACGCCGGTCAGCGCGAGCGACGCGCGCATCACGGTGAACGGTCCGAGCCGGTCGCAGAGGCGGCCCGCGATGGGGCCGGTGACGATTCCGCCGAGTCCGTACGCGCTCACGGCGAGTCCGGCGAGCGAGGCCGACGTGCCGAGGTGTCCGGTCAGATACAGCACGAGAAACGGCAGCGCCATCATCCCCGCGCGGTTGACGAGCGAGGTCGCGGCGACGATCCACACCGTGCGAGGCAGGCCGCGCAGGCCTGCCCACGGGTTCTTGACGGGGACCTTGAGCGTGATGGCCAAGTGGGAATGTACCCAGCCTGGACTTGGCCGAGCAATTCCAGATCGCGCGACTCGTCGACATTTTACGTCGAGCGGACGAACTCGCCGCGCATTCCCAATCTCCTCAACCCGAACAAACGATCGATGACCGCCTACGGTGCGACAGAGCTGGCGAACGCTTATCGAACGGTCCGCCGCAACACGCTTCAAATCGCGAACGACATTCCGGAGAGCAGCTACGACTTCGTGCCGGCGCCCGGCGCGCGATCGGTGAGTGAGCTGCTTCGCCACATCGCCTTCGCGTCCAACTTCTACGAAGACATTCACCGCAAGCGTCACATCACCACGCTTCAAGGCTACGACTTCGGCGCGGTCAGCCGAGAGACCGCCGCGAAGGAGCGGGCCCCGCTCGACAAGGCGGCGACGATCGCGCTGCTGGAGTCAGAAGGAGAGCGCGTCGCCGGATGGCTCGAATCGATGTCGCCCGAATTCCTCCACGAGACGTTCACCGATCCGATGGGCCAGAATCCCAAGACGCGCCTCGAGAATCTGATGTCGATCAAGGAGCATGAGATGCATCATCGCGGTCAGCTCATGCTCATCGAGCGGATGATCGGCGTCGTGCCGCACCTCACGAGACAGCGCGAAGAGCGCCAACGCGCCCGCGAGCGAGCAACGGCCGCGAGCGGCGCCGCCTGACCGAACGGCCGGAACGCCGGCGCGCCGTCGGAAACCTCGGCGCGCCGGCCCCGTAGGGGAGACGTCACCCCTCCGCGAGCCGTGCCATGAAACCGTGGTCGCCGATCTCGTACGCCGTTCGCTCGCTCCGTCGCGCCCCGGGGTTCAGCCTCGCGGTCGTCGCCACGCTGACGATCGGCATCGGATCGGCGGCCGCGATCTTCGCCGTCGTCGATGCGGTGCTGCTGCGACCGCTGCCGTACGGCCATCCTGAGCAGCTGATCGGCGCATGGCACGACCTGCCGCCGATCGGATTGATGAAGGCCCAGCAGACGACGGGCACCTACTACACGTACAAGCGACTCGCGCGCACGATCTCCGGGATCGCGACCTACAACAGCGGGTCGGCAAACGTGTCCGACCCCGACGGTCGCGTGGAACCCGATCGTCTCCCCGTCGCGTGGGTCACGGCGAATCTGTTTCCACTCCTCGAAGTGAACCCGCTGGTGGGGCGCACCTTCACCGAAGCAGAGGACGTGAAGGACGGCCCGCAGGTGGCCGTCATCAGCGAGGGACTCTGGCGCACGCGCTTCGGCGGCGACCCGAACATCGTCGGCAAGAAGCTCTCGATCTTCGAGAAGTCGACGGAAATCGTCGGTGTGATGCCGGGGAGCTTCACGTTCCCGAACGCGACGACGAAGATCTGGGTGCCGCAGCGGCACGATCCCAAGGATCCGTATCCCGGCGGCTTCAATCACTCGGCGATCGCGCGGCTCAAGCCCGGCGTCACCGTGGCCGACGCCGAGCGAGACTTCGCGTCCGTGCTCCCGCGCATGGTCGACATGTTTCCGACGGTCGCGCCGGGAGTCACGACGCAGTTGCTCATGGATCAGGCCAAGCCGCGTCCGCGACTCTATCCCTTGCGCGACGACATCGTCGGCGAGGCTTCGAAAACGCTCTGGATGGTCGCCGCGGCCGCGTTGCTCGTTCTGCTCGTGACGTGCGCGAACGTCGCGAATCTTCTTCTCGTTCGCGCGGACGGGCGGCATCGCGAGCTCTCGGTGCGCGCCGCGCTCGGCGCCGGACGCACTCGCGTCGTCGCGCATTTCCTGACTGAGGCGGCGGTTCTCGCGGGGATATCGGCCGGTTTCGGACTCGTCGCCGCCACCTTCGCGCTGCGGGCGCTCGTCGCGGCGGGCCCGGCGCAACTGCCGAGGCTTTCGGAGGTGGGAATGGACTGGCGAGTCGCCGTGTTCACGCTCGTCGTCACTGCGATCGTCGCCGTGGCGTGCAGCGCGATTCCGGCGATTCGTTTCTTGCGCGGCGACGCGCTGTCCGGTCTTCGCGACGGCGGCCGCGGCGGCACGGCCGGAGCTTCGCGCCAGCGGGCGCGCGGCGTCCTCGTGGCGGCGCAGATGGCATTCGCCCTCGTCGCGCTCGTCGCGTCCGGCTTGCTGTTGCGAAGCTTTCAACGACTGCACTCTGTGCAACCCGGCTTCAGACCGGACGGCGTCGCGACGGTGTGGGTCTCGCTGCCGCAGACGCGATACAAGACGGACACGTCGGTCGTGCGATTCTACGCCAACCTCGCGGAGCGCGCGAAGCATTTGCCCGGCGTGACGGCCTTCGGCCTCTCCTCGCGGCTTCCGTTGCAGAACGGAAGCATGGACCAGGACCCGTTGCTGGTCGAAGGACAGTGGGATCCATCCAAGAAGCTCGGCTCGCTCCATTTGTACGGCGTGGCCGACGCGGGCTACTTCACCGCCATGGGAATGCAGCTCGTTTCCGGCCGGATGTTCGATCGCATGGAGAACCAGCGCGGCGACGAGGCGATCATCAGCAGCGAGACCGCGAGGATCGCCTTCGGCGACTCGACCGGCAGGTCAGCCATTGGCAAGCGATTTCAGGTTCTGCCAAAAGGCTTCTACCACACGGTCATCGGCGTCGTGCGTTCGGCGCGCGATACGTCGCTCTTCGGCGCGCCCACTCCCTCCGTTTACATGCCGGAATCGGTGTCCCCGGACACGCTGTACGGTCCGGGCTGGCGGATGGCGCTCGTCGCGCGTACGACGGGTGACGTCGCAGCGACGACGCGATCGCTGCGCCAGCTCGTTCGCGAGCTCGACCCCGCTCTGCCGACCTTCGACGCCAAGTCGATGGAGACGACGGTGAGCGAATCGCTCGCCCGACTCTCGTTTACGATGATCATGCTCGGTGTGGCCGCCGGCGTGACCCTCGCGCTTGGCGTCGTCGGCCTCTACGGCGTCATCGCGTACATCGTGACGTTGCGAACGCGCGAGCTCGGCGTGCGCATCGCGCTCGGCGCGCAGCCGGCCTCCGTCGCGGTGATGGTGGCGCGCCAGGGCCTCGCCCTCAGCGCGTTCGGGATCGTCGCGGGTGTGGTGCTGCTCACGATCGTCGGCCGATTCGTGCGGTCGTTCTTGTTCGAGGTCGCGCCGATGGACCCGACGACGATCGCCGCCGCGACGGTACTCCTCGCGCTGTTCGCCTTGTTGGCGAGCTGGATTCCGGCGCGTCGAGCGTCGATGGTTGACCCGACCGAGGCTCTCCGCTCGGACTGACGCCGCGGAGAGGAGATCGGGGTTGGGCTCCCCCTCATCTGCGCCAACCCCGATATTCCAAAAGCCAAGCTCTCTGGCCTCCTCCCTCGCATGCGTTTCAGACAGAACACTTTCCTCCTCCTCATCGCCGCGGCGCTCGTCGCCGTGGGGATCGGGATTTTCCGCACCAATCAAAAGACGGTCGTTCAGGCGCGCGCCACGCGTCGGTCGCTGAACGTCGATCAGAGCTCGCTCGTGACCGCCGAGCAGCTCGTGAGACAGCCGACGACCCCCGAGGAACGGTCGTTCGCCTCCGACGCGCTGCGGCTGGCGGACCAGGAGATGGATCTCGCCTTTGCTCAAGCCGTGCGCCGCGCCTCGACGCAGGCGCCGACCAAGTCCCCGGAGGTCTCGCAGCTCACCCAGCAACTCGATCAAGCCCTTCGCGCCGCCGCCGCCGATCAGGCGCAGGTCACCGAGCTCACGGCCGCGGTCGCGAAAGCGGGGCCCTCGACCGTGCAGGCGCTCACCGACCGGCTCGAGCTGGCGAAGGCACAGTTGGCGCTCGACCAAGACGAAGTCGACGACGCCCGCCAAGACTTGCAGCGCGCCGGCGGCGACCCACAGGGACGAATTCAGTCGATCGTCGCCGAGCACGAAGCGGCTTCACGCGCGTCGGATAGCA
This sequence comes from Gemmatimonadaceae bacterium, assembly GCA_036003045.1. Lineage (NCBI taxonomy): Bacteria > Pseudomonadati > Gemmatimonadota > Gemmatimonadia > Gemmatimonadales > Gemmatimonadaceae > Gemmatimonadaceae bacterium. The sequence continues at coordinate 1,907 of DASYSS010000070.1, read as the reverse complement.
CGCGAATCGTCATCACCCGCGCGGCGCCGCCGCGCGGCATGCTCGGCGCCGCGGACGCGGTGTTCACGCTCCGCGACAAGGTTCGGCAGCTCGACGTCGCGAAGGGCTCGGCCGATTCTCTCGCCACGATCTTCCAACAACGCCACGACAGCATCGAGGCGCGCGTCGCGCGAATGGTCGACAGCGCAAACGCGCATTTGACGCACGACTCGTCGGCGGCGCTCCTCGAGCTCACGCGCAACCGGGCCGCGAGCGAAAAGCGCCGCGCGACGCTCGACCAGCGCGTCGATAATCAGCACCGGCTGTCCGAGACCTACTCCGGTTGGAGCGCGGTCGTCGCGTCACAAGCGCGCGCCATGCTCAACCAGGTGTTGCGCGGCGCCGCCACGATTCTCTCCATCGTTCTGGTGGGAATGCTGCTCGCGCGCTGGTTCGAACGACTGGTGCGCGGACGCACGGCGGATCACCGGCGCGCGCAAACGATCTACATGATCGCCCGCGCGACGCTCCAAGTGCTCGGCGTTCTCTTGATCCTGCTGGTCGTGTTCGGTCCGCCGAACGACGTTGGAACGGTCCTCGGGCTTGCCGCCGCCGGACTCTCCGTCGCACTCAAGGACTTTATCGTGGGCTTCCTCGGCTGGTTCGTGCTGATGGGGAAGAACGGCATCCGCGTGGGCGACCAGGTCGAGATCAACGGCGTGACCGGAGAAGTAGTCGAGATTGGCATGTTCTACACGGTGCTGCTCGAGACCGGCGCGTGGTCCGAGTCACACCCGACGGGCCGCCGCGTGACGTTCACGAACAGCTTCGCGATCGAAGGACACTACTTCAACTTCTCGACGTCCGGCCGTTGGATGTGGGACGAAGTTCGAATCCAGGTCCCGTCCGCGCGCGACCCGCACGCCATCGCCGCGGCCCTCGAGGCGCAGATCGAGGCCGCGACGACCGAGAGCGCGCAACGAGCCCAGGAGGAGTGGCGCGAGGCGCGGCGGTCGCCGCACGCCGCAACGATCGAGGCCGCGCCGTCGATCAGCATTCGTCCGGCGTCGAGCGGCTTCGAGATCGTGGCGCGCTACATCACGCAGGCTTCGGAGCGCGACACGCTTCGCGCGCGTCTTTACCAGACCGCGATCGAATTGCTCGCGGCGAAGGACGGGCCCAGGTACAGCGCCGGCGTCGCGCAGGCGGCGCCAACCCGATAGCCGGCTTCCGATCAAGGAGCCCGTCGTCAAGGACGCTGGGCGTCCGTTCAAGGCCGACGTCATATGACGAGCGCTTCGCCGGCACTCATCTCCAGCATGACAGCGATCGAGCCTCGGCCATTGGCGGTGGAACGCTGCGCGTTGGAAGGCGACCTGGAGAGTCTGCACGCCGAGAGCTGGGGATGGGCCCTTACGTGTTGCGCGCGCGACCGCGACTTGGCGGAGGAGGTTCTTCAGGTGGCCTACCTCCGAATCGTGTCGGGACGGGCGCGCTTCAGCGGAAAATCGAGCTTCAAGACCTGGGTGTTCGGCGTGATACGAATGACGGCACGATCCGAAAGACGGCGGGCGTGGTTGTGGAGCACTCGCCACCAACGGACAGAGGCGGCGCGCGACGTGGCGGATTCGGCGATTCCGGCCGACAGGCATGTCGAGGACGATGAGCGGACTGTGACGCTCGCGCGTGCGCTCGCTCGCCTTTCACGGCGACAACGTGAAGTCCTGCAGCTCACGCCCGAGTGTGGATCGCCGCGGCGGCGGCCGTCGTCGTCGGTCTCGTCGTGTCTCAACGATTCTTCGCGACCGACGACGCGGCGGCCCAGTCGATCATCAGTTGGCAGTCGCCGACCAGCAGTCTCGTTCCCGTGAGCGGGCACATCGTGCTCTCGCCACCTCCGCTTCTCTCATCTGTTCTCGACGGCGCGA
>DASYSS010000069.1 GCA_036003045.1 Gemmatimonadaceae bacterium | reverse complement strand
GCGATGCAGCACGAGCTCCGTCCGGCCAAAACGTGCCGTGGACGACACGCGCACGTCAGCCGTCTGGCCGCTCGCGGCGTTTGTCACGGCGCGCACACTGAGGGCGGCATCGAGCGGCACGCCGCAGAGCGCGAACCGGCCGCGCGCGTCCGCCATCGCCGACACCCACTTGGCCGTGTCTCTTCCCGAGCCTTTCCACTCGGCGCTCACCGTCCCGGCCAGCGAGGCCGTCGAATCGCCGGCAAGCCGAAGCCGGCCGAGGAGAATGCCGCCGCTGCCGTAGCCGCGATCACCGCACGCGGTGCCGGCGATCTGCAACGCGCTCGGCACTCGCACGGCGACGCTGGTGGTCGCGCCGGCGACCGTCACCGGCGCGGAGTAGCCGGCATTGAGTGAGTCGAGCGACGGCGTGTGGATCGCGAGCAACTGTTCGCCGCTCGGCGCGCCCGCGATCGTGAATCGGCCCAGCGAATCGGTTGTCGCTTGAAGCGGCGTGCCGCTCACCGCGACCCGCGCGTGCGCCAGGCCCTTGCCCGACGCGGAATCGACGATCGTTCCGCGGATCGACTGCGCCAAAGCAAGAGTTGGTGCCGCCGAAGCGGCGATGGCCGCAACGAAAATCCTCGTCACTGTGGGTCCCCCTCCACCCGTCCACCCGTCCACCCGTCCACCCGTCCACCAATCGTGCATACAATTGGCGCCCGGCCCAGCATCGTCAAGTCAAGACCGCGTCACCCGGACGAGAGCGTATGTCTTTGCGCCTTTTCGAATCAGCAAATACTCGCCGCCCAACAGCTCGCCGAATCCAATCGGTTCGCGTTCCGGGCTGAGGCGACGCCCGTTCATGTAGACGCCGCCTTGCTGGACCATGCGACGCATGTCGCCCTTGCTCTTGAAGAGTGCGTCAGGCCCGGTGCACAGGACGTCGAGCACGTCGCCGGTCGTAAGCTGATCGGTGAACGCGACCGTAAACACGGGGATCTCGAGCGCCAGCGCCGCCAGCGCGTCGCGCGAGAGCGTGCGGGCGTCGCCGCCGCCGAACAAAAGATCGGAGACTTCTCTCGCCGTCGCGGCCGCACGCTCCCCGTGCACCCGCGTCGTGACGTCCGCCGCCAGCGCGTGCTGCGCTTCGCGTTTCTCCGGCGCGGTTTCGATCGACCCCTCGTGCGCCTCGATCGCTTCGTGGGCCAACAGCGTGAAGTAGCGCAGGTACTTCCCGGCGTCGCGGTCGTCCACGTTGACCAGGAATTGATAGAACTTGTACGGCGACGTGAGCGACGCGTCGAGCCAGACGGCGCCTGCTTCCGTCTTGCCGAACTTGGTTCCCGCGGACGTCGTGACGAGTGGCGACGTGATGGCGTGGGCGTCCTGGCCGGTGGTGCGACGAATCAGCTCGATCCCGGCCGTGATGTTTCCCCACTGGTCGCTGCCGCCCATCTGCAACCGAACGTCGTGGCGGCGGCGCAGCTCCAGAAAATCGTAGGCCTGGAGCAGCATGTACGAGAACTCGGTGTACGAGATCCCCGCCTCCATGCGACCCTGCACCGAGTCCTTCTGCATCATGTAATTCACCGTGAAGTGCTTGCCGACGTCGCGCATGAAGTCCACCGCTTTGAGCGACGTGAGCCACTCCGCATTGTCGAGCAGCTTCGCGGCATTCGAGCCGGTGAAATCCAGGAATCGCTCGAGCTGCTTGCCGATCGCGGCGGTGTTCGTCGCGATCGTCTCCGCGTCGGCGAGCGGGCGCTCGGACCCTTTCCCCGACGGATCGCCGATCAAGCCCGTGCCGCCACCGGCGAGCGCGACCGGTCTGTGCCCGAACTCTTGCAATCGCACCAGCAGCATGATCACGAGGAGGGTGCCGATGTGGAGGCTCGGCGCCGTCGGATCGAAGCCGATGTATCCGGACACCGGGCCCGCCGCCAGCGCGTCGCCGACCGTCTCCGTGTGCTGGTACAAAAGCCCACGCCACTTCAGTTCATCGAGCAATCCGGGCTTTGGCATGGGTCAAAAATAGGGCGGCCCAGCCGGAAACTCATATCTTTCCCCGCGTGATCAGATACCGCGCGCGCTGGGTCGTGCCCATCACCTCCGAGCCGGTGCGCGACGGTGTCGTCGCCGTCGACGGCGATCGGATCGTTTTCGTTGGCCCGCACGAAGAAGCGCCGCCGGGCGACGACCACGACCTCGGCGACGCGCTGTTGCTTCCCGGGCTCGTCAACGCACACACGCATCTCGAGCTCACCGCGATGCGCGGCTTTCTCGAGGACCTCGACTTCCGCCGCTGGATCTTGCGTCTCACCGCGGCGCGCCGAGACGTGCTCGACGCCGACGCGCTCCTCGACTCGGCGCGCTACGGAATCGAAGAAGGACTGCGCGCCGGCGTCACCACGTACGCGGACACGAGCGACTCTGGCGTCGTCGTGCGCGCGATGCGTGAGGCCGGAGTGCGCGGCATCGTCTATCAGGAAGTGTTCGGCCCTGACCCGGCGCAGTGCGACGCGTCGATCACAGCCCTCCGCCAGAAGGTCGCCGGGCTCCGCTATCTGGAAACCCCGCTCGTCCGCGTTGGCGTGTCACCGCACGCACCCTACACGGTTTCGGATCCGCTCTTTCGTGCGACGACTGAGTTCGCGCGCCAACACGGACTCCGCATGGCAATCCACGCGGCCGAGAGCGACGAAGAGCAGCGTCTCGTCGCCGACGGCGCCGGTCCGTTCGCCGACGGACTGCGCGGTCGAGGTATCCACGTCGGGATTCGAGGGCGTTCGCCGATCGATCTGCTCGATCGACTCGGCGTCCTCGACGTGCAGCCGTTGCTGATTCACTGCGTGCGAGCCGACGACGGCGACATCGCGGCGATCGTGCGTACCGGATGCGCGGTCGCGCACTGCCCGATCTCGAACGCCAAGCTCGGGCACGGCACCGCGCCACTCATCGAGCTCCTGGCGGCCGGAGTCACGGTCGGCCTCGGCTCCGATTCGGTGGCGAGCAACAATCGCATGGACCTGCTCGACGAAGCCCGCGTCGCACTCTTGTCGCAGCGCTCGCGTCTGCAGTCATTCGAGACACCGTCGGCGGCGGACGTCCTCGAGCTCGCGACGCTCGGCGGCGCGGCGTCGCTGGGTCTCGAGGGAGTCGTTGGGTCGCTGGAGGAAGGGAAGCAGGCAGACCTCGTCGCCTTCTCGCTCAGCCGGGTCGCGCCGACCACCGATCCCACGACCGCCGCCGTGTTCGCGCTCGGAGGTGCGCCGGCCACGTTCGTGGCGGTGGCGGGCAGGCCGTTGGTGTCTGGCGGACGACTTACGGGCGGGCGCCCGGAACTTGCCGCGAGGATGCAGCAGTTGGGCGATGCGCTCGCTGACTGGCTGGATGCCGGGGGGGAAACGGGACGCTAGCGACGGTGGAGCGATTGGGATTCGATCTTGTCGCGTCGCTGGCGTCTGCATAGCTTGCTGTAGAGCCTTCCGGCACATGCAGTTGCGCTTGTTGTTGGGGTTGGGCGCACGCCGTCGATCGCCCTTCGCAGTCTCCCCGTAGGCTGTACTGAAGGAGTTCGTGTGCCGATCCTCGAATAGAGGGAGGGGAAGCTTCGTGGTGCTTGGCTGTCTGGCCCTGAACGCCTCGTACGAGCCGCTGACGATGGTCCCGATGCGGCGCGCGCTCCGACTCGTGATTGACGGCAAGGCCGAAATCGTCGAGGCGGACTCGGATCGCGTCGTGCGATCAGAGCGCCTCACGATGCCGAGGCCAGCCGTAATCCGACTCACGAAGTTCATCCACGTGCCGCGGCGCTTCCGCCGGCAAGTGACGAACACGTTCCTGTTCGCGCGCGACCGTTATACCTGCCAGTACTGCGGCCGGCACATGACGGAGTTCAAGCCGCGCGAAGCGCTCACGCGCGACCACCTGATCCCGCTGTCCCGCGGCGGTACCAACGATTGGACGAACGTCGTGGCCGCCTGCAGCGGGTGCAACACGCGCAAAGGCAACCGGCTCCCCGAGGAGATCGGGATGCACCCGCTCTCGCACCCGGTCGAACCGCACTTCGTGCACCTCAGCTGGGCGGTACGCCGGCTCACACCGACGCAAGCGAGATACATCAAGACGTTCTACGGATCCGAGGTGCTGCATCACCTCGAGCAGCTCGAGCATCGTGGGCTTAAGACGGCAGGTTTGCGTAGCTGAAGACTGCGGATTGCGCAGCAAAAACGGCGGACTGCGCAGCTGACGAATTGCGCGACTGAAAGGGGCGCGAACTCCCGAACGGCGCGACTGCCAGACGGCGCGAGCGGCGCGACTGCCAAACGGCGCGGAGGGGCAGGGGCGCGGGGGGCCGGCGGTTTAGCTGTGTTCCAGCGAGTTTAGCATCCTGTTGATCACGACGAGGCGATTGCGCAGGCGCCAGTAGGTCGACCTTTCGAGGCGTTGCATGGCGAAGTTGGATCGCAGGTGGCCGATCGTCTCCTCCGCCTCGCCCCGCGCCACACGAATCGACTGAGCTCGACCGCCGCCGGGTCCACGGCCGAAGCCCTCGCGGATGTTCACGCCGATCGCGTGGGCGGACTGCGGAGCTGATAAACGTGCACGAGCCGCCGTTTGCGGTCGTCGATGAGCCGATTGATCTCGTCCTCGACGGCCTGCGCCGCGTCGAGTACATCGAGGTGTTCGGTGATTGTCGTCCATGCGCGACGTTAATGCCGGCTCTCGGAGATCCGTCACCGCTTTAACGCAAGCCGTATTGTTTCCCGCCGCCCGACCCTGGACACCTCGCGCCCTTCGCGCAATTCGGCCGTCGCCACTATTCACGCGGTTGGCTAGTCGCGCGGTTCCGCGGTTGGCTAGTGGCGCGGTTCCGCCGTTGGCCAGTCGCGCCGTCACGCTGTTGGCTAGCCGCGCTGTTCCCGCTATTGGCTAGTCGCGCCCTTCACGCTGTTCGGCAGTCGCGCTGTTCACGCTGTTTGGCAGTCGCGCCTTTCGCGTCCCTTGGCAGTCGCGCCCTTCGGGAGTTCGCGTCCCTTTCAGTCGCGCCCCTCGTCATCTGCGCCGTCTGCGCAGTTCATTGTGCATCGAATATTTCCGACCTCTGCTCATACTTTCTCTTATCCCCGCCAAGGATTCGCGACACGAGCGTCCCGATGCCGCTCCAAATCCCGCCCAACACGCCCCTCCGCTGCGGCGCCGACGAGCCGCGGAGCCATTGCTGGAGCGCGTCGAGATCGCTCACGGTAAGCGTCTGCACGTCGACCGACAGGTTGTAGTAAAAGCGCCCCGTGCGATCGGGGTGGATCGACGCGCGGTATGGTCGGCCGAACTGCGCCTCGGCGGCCGAGAGCGACGAGAAGCCGCCGAAGTTCTCGCTCACGACGTTCACGTCGTTCGCCATCGTGCGACGGATGACGTTGAATAGCTGGCTCGTCGGATCGTACGCGACGAGCACGTCCCATTCCGTGAGGCCGGTACGGTCGTCGCCGCCCAAGCCGCCCTTCGACCACAGCTCGAGCCGATAGTGGATGCGCGCCGGAAATCCGTTGCGCAACAGCTCTCGCGTCTTCGAGTCGGCGAGCAAGTTCGCGCTCGTGATCGACGGACCTTCCTTCGTCGCCGTCGCGGGAGTGACGGCCAGGCCGAGGCGCACGGCGCTCTCCTGCGCGGAAAGCGGCGCGGCCATGGCTCCAAACCACAGCGCCAGGCTTGCAACCAACCGCGTCGCCGACAATCGGCGCGGCCGACGGCTCAAAAGCGATGCCTCAGCCGGAAGAAGAAATTCAGCTTCTGCGCCGGCGTGGAGAGCGACTTCGCCGCGTAGACGCCGATTCCCGCGACGTCGAGACCGAACCCGATGTCGGTGCGGAAGGTCGACAGCGGCGGAATCTCCGTCGAGCCGATGCCGACGCTTCCCGGCGCCGTGCCGACGAGCCAACCGCGGCCCGCGTCGGCGAACACGACGTACGCGACGTCGCCATGCTCGCTGTGATAGTTCCTCGGCCAGTCCGGCCATCTTCCCGTGAAATCAAAGCGCAGGTCGCCCCGATACTCGACCTGTGCGAGCATGATCCGGTCGCACTGTGCCGGCTGCCCCAACACGAGGGCCGTTCCGTAGTTGCAATTGGCGACGTTCGGGGTGACCACGGAACGGAAATCGTATCCCGGAATCGAGCCGGGGCCGTCGACGGAGAGCCGCCGCTCGAGCGGCAGCTCGTTTCCGCCGAGCCAGCCGCCGAGCACGACGCGCATGTTCAGCTGATCGTTCGGCCCGAGGCGGTTGTAGCGGCGCAGGTCCAGGAATCCACGCGTGTACTCGACGTGATCGCCGGCCTGCGTCTCGCGCGGGAGCGACGTGAGTCCGATTTCCGTCGGACGACCCGCGCCGTGCTCGACGTTCGCCATCGCCAGCCACCCGGACCACGGGTCGTCCTCATCCGTCCGCGTGTCGAACGTGAGTGACAGCGTGCCGATGTGGAACACGCCGGCGTCGACCTCGGGGTTCGCGCGCCAGTTCTGCGCGTCGTTGAAGAGTGTGAACGGGTTTTTAAGCAAACGCGAATCCCAATGTTCTTCGGCGTAGGTGCCGGTGAGGCGCACGTTGCCCGTTCCGTAGAGCGTCGCGATCGCCGTCGCGCCATGGCGCTGGAAGTAGTCGCGATAATCGCGGCGGACGAGGAACGCGGCGAGCGCGCTCTCGACGCTGCTCAGCTGCCAGTCTTCGACCGGATCGACGACGCTGAACACGCGCCCGCCGATTCCGATCCCGCGCTCACGCCCGAATCGTATTTCGCCGCGCAGGTCGTGACCGACGTCGCCGTTCTCCGACTCGAAGCTCCCGGTGCGCACGATCGCCGACGCGCCGGCGTCGATGCTTCCCCACGGCGTGAGCCGGTGCATCACGGGACCGATGTTCAGCGGCCATCCCTCGACGCGGTTGTACGCGCCGGCCTGGACGATGCGAACTGCCTTCGCCCAATTCTCGTCGTGCTGCCGCTCGATACGGCGCCACCACGGGTCCTCGTCCGGTTCGCCCGTGCTGATCGCGACGATCCGGTCGCCGTCCTGTCGATACACGAGCGAGTCGGCGTACGTCCGGATTCCGCCGTCCACTCGCGCCGAGTCGGCGCCCTCGGCGCGACCGCCGATCACGAGGAGCGCGCCGTCGACGTGCGCCGAGGGGCGCAGCACGACGTTCGCGTTCAGCGCCAGCACGTTGCCCGTCACATGTCCCGCGATGAGCAGCGGACCGTGCTGCACCGCCACGTTGCCGCTCACTTCCTGGCCCGCGGCGATCTCCGCCTGCTCCGTCGCGCGCAGCGCGTTCTGTCCGTTCCACCGGTCCACCGCTTCGCGCCGCACGTCGCGCGGCAGCGACGAGCGCGCCGCGGATTGAATCTCCTGCGCGCTCGCGGCGGGCGGGAAGGCCGCATGGAAAATCGCGGCGGCGCCCGCGCCGATCAGTGCCAACGTTCGCCTACGCATGAGAACTCCAGTCAAGGTCGCGGGGCCCGGTCACCCGCTATTCGGCGCCGACGGCGATACCCAGCCGCCGCATCCTTCGATACAAGTTGGGCCGGTCGGTGTGCAGCCGTCGGGCCGCTTCGGCGACGTTGCCGTTTGCCATCGACAACGCGCGCGAGATGAGCGTGCGCTCGTAGTCGTCGAGCGTGTCGCTGAGCGACGATTCCAGCTCGGCGGCGTCGGGGAGGGGAAGCGCCGCCGGCGGCGTCGCCGCGCGCGGCGCGCGCTCGAGCGGAAGGACCGACGCGACGTCGGTTTCGGTCACGCGGCGCCCGGCGTGGAGAATCGCCAGACGCTCGACGATGTTGGCGAGCTCGCGCACGTTGCCCGGCCAGCGATGACGCGTGAGCGCGGCGATCGCGTCCTCCGTCCACTCGGGGACCGCCTGCCCGGTGCGCAACCGGTGCAACGCCGCGAAGTGACGCACCAGCGACGGAATGTCGCCCGGGCGATCGCGCAGCGGCGGCAGCGGAATCGGAATGACGTTGAGTCGGAAGAGCAGATCGTCCCGAAACGCGCCGTCGAGCACACCGCGCGCCAGATCCTTGTTCGTCGCCGAGACGATGCGCACTTCGACGCGCACCGGCTTTCCGCCGCCGACGCGTTCGATCTCCTTGGCCTCGATTGCGCGCAGCAACTTCGCTTGCGCCTCGGCGCCCAAATCGCCGACTTCGTCGAGGAACAGCGTGCCCCTGTGCGCCAGCTCGAAGCGGCCGATGCGCCGGTCCGTCGCGCCGGTGAATGCGCCGCGCTCGTGGCCGAACATCTCGCTCTCGACGAGGTCACGCGGGATCGCGGCGCAGTTCACGCGCACGAAGGGCCGGTCGCGGCGCTCGCTCCCCGCGTGGATCGCCGCGGCGACGAGCTCCTTCCCCGTGCCCGACTCGCCCGTGATCATGACGCGCGAATCGCTCGGCGCCACACGCTCGATGAGCGCGCGCACCTGCCGGATCCCCGGACTGTCGCCGACCATCTCGCCGCTGAGTCCGAGGTCGGCGCGCAGCGTCCTCGCTTCGCGGCGCGCCTGACGGAGCTCCATCGCCGACGACAACGCGAGCAGGACGCCCTCGGGGGAAAGGGGCTTCTCGAGAAAGTTGAAGGCGCCGAGCTTGGTCGCCTTCACGGCATCGCTCAGTCCGGCGCGGCCGCTCATCATGATGACCGGAACGTCGGGAAGCGACTCGCGCACGCGTGCGAGCGTCGCCATCCCGTCCATCTCGCCGGGAATCATCAGGTCGAGGAGGAGGGCGTCGGGCTCGGCTTCGAGCGCGCGCGTCAGGCCGCCGACGCCGTCGTGCGCGTCGCGGACCTCGTAGCCCTCGGCCGTCAGCAACGCGCCGACCATCCGCCGGATGTTCGACTCGTCGTCGATGATCAACACGCTCGGCATTTATACTTCTCTTATTTCGCGGGATCGGCGGCCGGGAGCGCGTTCTTCTGCATCTCGGCCATGAGCTTCGCGGAAAAACGCTGGGCTTCCGCGATCCGCTCGACTTCGACGGCGACCGCCTCGACGCCCTGCTCGATGCGTTCGAGGCGCGACAGCACCTCGGGCGACATCTGCGCCGGCGGCGGCGCGCCGCGCTCGAGGCGGCGCGTGAACGCGCGGATCAGCGGAATGCCCAGCGCGATGATCGCGACCGTCGCGAAGAACGCCTCGCTGATCTCGATCACCCCCGAGGGAATGACATCCGGCGGCATCTGGACTATCATGGTCGCGAGCATCATCAGGTCGATTTTCCGAATGACGGTGCCGCCGGCACCGCCGCGGCTCCATTGGTTCTCTCGGAGAGAAGCTTCGTCGTGAAGCGCTGTCCCTCCGAGATCCGCTCGACCTCGATCGCGATCGAGTCGATCGCGTGCTCCATCCGTTCGATCTGCGCCGCGAGCTCCGGCGGGACCGACGGCGCGATGGGCTGCCGGTCCATGCGTCTCGCGAGCGCCCGCGCCAGCGGGACGCCGATCGCCGTCACCGCAACCATCACGAAGAACGCGATGGGTACGAGAATGTCCTCGTTATGCATGCGCTTCCTCCATTCCATTTCGGTTGCCGTCGACGGGGAGCACGAATCGAATTTCCGTCCCGCCGCCGACGCGGCTGTCGGCGCTCACCGCGCCTTGATGCGCCAGCACGGCCTGCCGCGCGATCGCCAAGCCGAGCCCCGTGCCGCCGGGCTTCGACGTGACGTACGGATCCCAGATGCGCGAGAGACGGTCGGGCGAGATGCCGCACCCCGTATCCGCGACCGCGATCTCCACCGCCTCGCGCCCCGCGTGCGCCGTCCGCCGTACGCTCACCCCGACCGCGCCGCCGTCCCGGCACGCGTCCACCGCGTTGAGCATCACGTTCGAGAGCGCGCGCGCCAACGCGTCGTGGTGCGCCTGGATCATCGGCACGTCGTCCGCGACGTCGACCTTGAAGGTGACGCTCGGCGGAATGGTCGCGCGCGCCGTGTAGCGCGCGAGCTCACCGACGTCCACCTCGGCGCGCGGTCCTTCGGGAAGCCGTCCGAATTGCGCGAAGCTGCGCGCGAGCGCTTCGAGGCGCTGCGATTCCGTGGCCAGAACCTCGACCGTCTCGGCGAGCTCTGGCGGCGCTTCGCGCCGTAGACGTTCCACCGCGAAACGAATCGGCGTGAGCGGATTCTTGAGCTCGTGCGCGACCTGTCGCGCGCTCTCGCGCAGCGCGGCGGAGCGTTCGTTTTCGACGGCTCTCGCGCGTCCGATTTCCAATTCGCCGGCCATCTCGCGCATGCTGCGGCGCAGCACCTCGAACTCCGGCGCGCCGCGGCGCGGCGGTGTCGTAGGCAGCGGCTCGCCGCGCCCGATGCGCTCCGTCCAGCCCACGAGCTCGCGGAGCGGCCGGCTCAAGTTGCGGCTCAAGTGTCCCGCGACGCGCGACGCCACCACGGCGATCACCAGCACACCGACCAGCGTCGTGAGGGCCAGCATCTTCGCGCCCTGGCGGAAGACGAAGTCCGCTTGCCGCGAGTTGACCACGCTGCTGCGCAGCACTCGCTCGTGCGCGTCGAGCGATCGCCTCTGCGCGTCCGACAGATTCGCCCCACGAATGGCCGTCACCGCCCGCTCGCCGGTCGCCGCCACGCTGTCCCACGCCGCGGTCCCCGAAACGAGCGGAAGCACCAACGATCCGGTGGCGTTCCACGCGACGGCAATCAGGATCGACGGAACGAGGGCGAATGCGAGGAGGATGGCGAAGAGGCGGCCGCGAAATCCGACGCGCTTCACAGGGGCTCCCTACGGGGGGCGGATGACGACGGTTTCGGGGTCTAACATACTGGTGGTACTGGGCACCAACCACCCTGAGACACCCCCTGAGATACATGAAGACCCACACCGATTACCTCACGTTCGACACGAAGCGCCGCCAGGAGATCGTCGATATCACTGACGCCGTTGAACGGTGTCGCGCTTCGGCGAAAATCAGCGAGGGTATGGTGCTCGTCTCCGCGATGCACATTTCGGCCTCCGTTTTCGTGAACGATCACGAACCGGGTCTCTGGCAGGACATCCTGGATTGGCTCGAGGAGTCCGTCGCGCCCTGGGATCCCGAGCGATACCGCCACAACAGCGGCACCGGCGAGGACAACGCGGCCGCGCATCTCCGCTCGATCACGATCGGCCACGAGGTCATCGTACCGGTCACGGCCGGTCGACTCGATCTAGGCCCTTGGCAGCGAATCTTCTACGGCGAATGGGACGGCCAGCGTCCGAAGCGGGTGATTCTCAAGGCAATGGGAGATTGAGCCGTAGCATGGCTTTACGCCGTGATGCGCCCTACATTTCCGGTTTGACTCGCAAACTCGATGCATGAATTCTAGACATTCGCGCACTCCCTCAGCCCCCGGACGGGCGTCGGGCGCGCTCATTCACCGCGGGCCGCAGGCGATGTCCGCCGCCCCGTTCGTCCAGGCGACGATCCACGCGCCCAATGCAGCCCTCCTCATCGACTTCGACAACGTCACGATGGGGATCCGCTCCGACCTCGCCAAGGAGCTTCGCAGCCTCCTGTCGTCGGAGATCATCAAGGGCAAAGTCGCCGTGCAGCGCGCCTACGCCGATTGGCGACGCTACCCGATGTACATCGTCCCGCTCACCGAATCGTCGATCGACCTGATCTTCGCGCCGGCCTACGGGTCGTCCAAGAAAAACGCCACCGACATCCGCCTCGCCATCGACGCGCTCGAGTTGGTGTTCACGCGTCCCGAGATCGGCACCTTCATTCTCCTTTCAGGCGACTCCGACTTCTCGAGTCTGGTGATCAAGCTGAAGGAGTATGGCAAGTACGTGATCGGCGTCGGCATCCGCGAATCGTCGAGCGATCTGCTCGTCCAGAACTGCGACGAGTACTACAGCTACAACGCGCTCGCCGGCTTGGTGAAGACCAACGACGAGGAGCCGCCGCAGAAGTGGGATCCGTGGGAGCTCGTCACGGAGGCGGTGCAGCGCATGAAGCGCGGCAACGACGTGATGCGCTCCGACCGCCTCAAGCAGGTCATGCAGGAGATCGACGCGACCTTCGACGAGAAGAATCTCGGAATATCAAAGTTCTCGAGATTCTGCCAGGAAGCCGCGGGGAAGGGCCTGCTCAGCGTCACGAAGCTCGAAAACGGCCAGCTCGAGGTCGATCTCCCCGACACGACGGCGCCTGCCGGAGAAACGCGCGTCACCGCGGAGACGCCCGTCGTCCAGCCCGCCGCGGCGGCGACCGCCAACGGCCACGAAGAGCGTCCCAACGGGAGACGCAGAGGACGGCGCGGCGGACGCGGCCGCGGCGAGCGCGAGAGCCGCGAGACCCGCGAGACGCGCGAGCTGACCACGACCGCCGAAACGCCGATCGAAACTCCAGTTTCGACACCGGCCGTCGCGGCGCACGACGTGCCGCCGACGCCCGCCCCCCCCGTGAGTCGCCCTGCCATCCGTGAGCAACTCGAATTGGCGTCCGCGGAGACCAAAGACTCTGATGAGACGTCGTCCGGATCGAGCGGCCAGCTGCTCACGCGCGCCGAGGCGTTCGATCTCGTGCGTCGCACGGTGGCCGATCTGGTGCGGGACGACGAGTCCGTACGCGCCAGCGCCGTTCGCGCCCGCGCGCGTCAGCTGCTCGGCCGCGACTCGCAGAGCCTCAGCGATCGCATGTTCGTGCGCATCCTCAAGGACGCGCACGACGAAGGCCTCATCGATCTGCGTCGCCGTGGCAACGACTTCGAGGTCGCACGCGCGGCTGAAGCTGCGTCGGTCGCCGAGCAGGTTGCGTCGAAGGAGCGTGCGGCTGCAGCGGCAGCGGCGCCTGCCGTCCCCGCCACGCCGGCGCCTCGTGTTGGAATGGGGCCGCGTGCAGTCGGTGGACGCGGTCGCCAGACCGGCGCAATGCCGGCGAACCTGCTTGCGTTTGGTGTCGTCGGGGACACGCGAACCGCGCAGCCTCCTTCCCCCGCTCCTGCACCAATCGTTGTGACGAAGGAGCCGGAGGTCGCGGCTGCTCAGGCCAAGCCCACGGCTGCGGCAAAGCGCGGACGCGGTGCTCGTGGAAAATCCGTGGCGAAAGCGGAGGAGCCGCCGAAGCCCGC
>DASYSS010000068.1 GCA_036003045.1 Gemmatimonadaceae bacterium | reverse complement strand
TTCGGCTCATGATGGCCGGTGCGCTCGGCGCGTGCGCCCACCTCGGCGCGCCGGGGCCCGTCGTCGCCGATCGGCCTGGCTATACGGATACTCCGGTCGCGCTGCCGGCCGGCGCGGTGCAGCTCGAGGCCGGCGCGACGGACGATCGCGTCGGCCCGTCCGGCTCGCGAACCGAGTACTTCTCAGCCGGCGAGACGCTGCTGCGCCTTGGCCTCGGCGCGCGGACCGAGGCGCGCCTATTTGGAAACTCATATGGTCTTCGCTCGGTGTCCGGCGCGCCGAGGACCGGTGGTGTGGAAGACCTCAAGCTCGGGGCGAAGCTGAATCTCCGGTCGGCACCGGACAGCGTGCACTCGTGGGCGCCGAATGTCGCGCTGTTGGCGGCGACGACCCTGCCGACCGGCGCCAGCGGGTTCGGCGCCGGCTCGTCGCAGCCCGAGGTCAAGGTCGCCATGAACTGGACGACGGCGAGCCCGTTCTCGCTGTACACCAACGTGGGCTACAGCGACATCGTCAACGAGACGGGGCGCGCGGGGAAGGGATGGGTGAGCGCGGCCTCGTGGTGGGCGATCAATCCGAGCCTGTCCGTATTCGCCGAGGGGTTGGCGATCGGCCGCGTCCATGGGAGCGGCAGCGGCACGGCGGGCAACGACGTGGATGGAGGACTCACATTTCTCATCAACGACCGTCTTCAGCTCGACGTGAGAGTCGGTCGAGGGCTGGGGAGCGAGACGGGAAGCGAGCGTTTCGTCGGGGCGGGCTTGGCGAAACGCTGGTGAGGAATCGTCGCGGCCATCAACGGCGGGTCTCGCGATCGGAATTCCGCTCGGCGACCGCGTAGAGTCGAATGAGTTTTTCCAAGTCGCTGCGCTCGGCTGGCTTGCGTCGCTCGCGTTTCGAGAGAGCCGGGCCGCCGTTGGCGAGCACCTCGACGTAATTCAGAGATGCGCCGCCCGTTCTCACGAACCGCGTTGCTGGGAGTGTGTGCCGCCGTGATCGTCGGTTGCGGAAGCGACACCGCACCCTCGACGCCAGATAGCGGGAGCTCGCGATTCCCGATGCTGACCAATCATGGCGGACATCTTCTCAGTCCGCTCCGCCTCGTCGTCGTCGCGGCCGCGAACGACAGTCTACGCGACTCGCTGTTCCCGTTTGCGAAAGCGCTGCCGACGAGCCGGTGGTGGCCGGCGGTCGCGACACCCTACGGTGTGTCGCCAACGGCCACGGCATTCACGGTCACCGGCCCACCGATCGCGGCGGGAACGCAGATGACGTTGGCGGATATCGATGCCTATGTGCGCGCCGCGGCGATCGACTCAGCCGCATACGCCGCGGGCGTACCGTGGTATGCGATCTTTCTGCCGCAGGGCGTGAGCTGCACCGGCGTGGGCGCGTGCGCGCCACCGTCTGGGGCTTTCCACCTGCGGTTTCAGGTCGGATCCCGAGGACAGCGCGTGGCTATTGGCATCCGCGACCCCGCCGTGGACCGGCAGCCCGTGGGGCCTGGATAATGGCGGTACGGTCGAAGAGAACGCGGACATGTGTGAAGGGACACGGTATCTCGACGGCGGATTCTACTATCAGCGAGTGTTTTCAAATCAGGCCGCAGCGCTCGGCGGCGATCCGTGCGTGCCGGCGATCCCAACGCCGTATTTCAACGTCGCGACAAACGGGTGGTATTCGACGACCACCGGCGGGGTTTCCGTCCCGATCACCGGATGGTCGGTCGGAACCGTAGAGGAGTGGGTGATGTTCCCGATCTCGGGTCAACACACGCCGTCACTTCCTTCGGCGACGCTATCGTTCTCGTGTCCGGACACCGTGCTGGCCAATGGAGTACGGTACTGCGGGATCAACAATGGGAAAACGGGGACGCTGCGTGTCGTGCTTCCGCCCGGCTCCGGTTCGCAGTCGTTTTTCACTTTTCACCTTTTCAGCCTCCGAATCGGCGCCGACGGTCAGCTCGTCGCCGCGCCCGGCGAGGATAATTTTCACACGTGGATTTTCGGCGTTTACGTGCCGTAGGAACTCGATGAGCGGCGATCGAGCAGGTGCCGCGGTCGGCACTGTTCATGTCGCAGGGGCGTCGAGGACGACGAGGATCTACCACGAAATCGGCGCGCTTCAAGAAGTCGCTGCGGCCAACTAAGTTAGGACGTTCCTGGATGGGTGGCCGAGTGGTTT